>NZ_WTFA01000050.1:0-460 GCF_009795755.1 Gilliamella sp. Pra-s60
GGCGAATAATCTGCCACTTTTTTTGTTAATTTATTGTAAAGATTTGTTAGGGCGTAAGGAGGGGTTGCTTTGTTTTTTTGGGGAAGTGGTTTTGTTTGATAAAAATGCCTTATAAAAACTTAAATAAAATCAACACCTTTCCTGACCACTTTTTTGCGGTTAAGTTTTGTTATCCTGAGTGTACTTTTATTGGTTTTGCGGGTTTGTTAGTTGTTGGTGTTTAACGCTAGTTATGCAAGTGGTTGATTTTGTTTGAAAAGAGTTAAATAAAAACTTCAATAAAATCAATACCTTTTCTGACCGATTTTTTGGGGTTTTTGCAGTGTTTTTTAACACAAAAACAACTCAAAAAAAATACCTAAGGTTATGCTGTCCATCTTGTTACGGCGTCGGAATGTGCCGACAACAGAGCGAGGTTAGCACGCCAAACAGGGATGTTTGGCGAGTTTGTGGCGCGCTT
>NZ_WTFA01000051.1:0-448 GCF_009795755.1 Gilliamella sp. Pra-s60
TGAGGTTCGGTATGGATTTGTGTTGAGGCAGTGGTTCGTCAATCGTACTAAATCAGATACCGCTTATCGTCAAGAATCATGGTGTAATCGTTTGGGTTATCGGATGCCTAGGGTAAGGGATTTAACCAATGCGGTCAGAACAGATAATCCTCCTATTTCAGGCGCAGCCCCTAGCTCATCAGGTAATTATTACCAGCGTCACATAGGTGCAGGATTTTTCACGGAGTGGGGCCTCATTGGCTACTACGCTGATGCGGGCTTCGTCGACCTCTACTACTGGACGCGCGACGCAACGGGTAGCAACCAGTTCGATGTCTACTCGGGCGGCGGCGGCGTCCTCAGCAACCGAGCCAGCAACAGATCTTACGCTGTTTGCACCGCACCTTAGCTTTTAGCGTTTAGTTCTTAATCCTTAGGGCGCGGGGGGCGATTATGGTGCCTGAGGGGA
>NZ_WTFA01000052.1:0-441 GCF_009795755.1 Gilliamella sp. Pra-s60
CAGTCGTTGGAAAGTTCCTGTCGTAAGATGATGGACTCGTTGATTGAGTTAAGAAGCCCTTACTAGGATTCCATATGTTAGATGGACCTGCATAGCCGGGGTCTTCCCAAAAATCATCAATGCCTCTTGTTCCACCAAACAACAAATCCGGCCTGACCGAACAAATAACGGGCTGTGATGAATTCGGATTAATATAATAATCCACTGTAGCGCCACTAAAACTACTACTCCTTGGAACCCCATACTGCGTGCTTAATGTGCCACCTGTACTTGTTAAAGTTACCTTATAAGGTGCACTACATAGACTTAATGCATCGCTGCGATTAACCGTAGTACCATTTTTATCGGTAAACGCCACCGATATACTCCCCGATGCCGTTACTCCACCTACTCCCTGTCCGTCTCCATCATCATCTCGCCAATATCCCTGACTGACCAAAT
>NZ_WTFA01000053.1:0-414 GCF_009795755.1 Gilliamella sp. Pra-s60
GCTAACATATGGAATCCTAGTAAGGGCTTTTTAGTTCAGTCAACGAGTCCATCATCTTACGACAGGAACTTTCCTACTACGGGTTTAGATGGTTTGTATTTTGATTTGGATATAGGTGGTATTGACGGAAGTCAGTTAAGTTGGACAGTTAACACAAGTGGTAGTATAAGAGCAACGGTGAGTTGGACAAGGCCGCGTTCTGGTACATTCACAAACCCAAGGGAAAATACTGTCCAAGCTGATGAATGGATTAGGGATAAATCCAAAAATGTAGCACGGGTAACGTTGCATGGTCCAAGGGCAAGTAGTAGTCAAATAAGTTCAAGTCGTCCAAGTTCACTAACACGCCCATCTTTGCCACAGACTTTCGAGTTGGTAGGTAGAGGTAGTAATGGTAATGAGGTTCGTTACGGT
>NZ_WTFA01000054.1:0-375 GCF_009795755.1 Gilliamella sp. Pra-s60
GGTGCGAAGGTGCTAGTATAAATCACCTTTCACTTTCTTCACTCCACCGTGTTTAAAATTGCACTTCATGTTTGAATCCAGGTTTATCAAACAAAAACACTCCCCAAAAAAGCCAAAGCAACGCCCTTTTACCCCTAACAATTCTTTACAATAAATTAATAAAAAAAGTGGCAGATTATTCGTCATCAAGCTATAATTTTCATGCTTATTCAAGCAGGGGATCGCTCAAAAAATCAAGCTAAAGAGCATAAAAATTCAAATAAAACAAGAAATTACTTGACAGGATAATTAAAATGCACTATCATGGTTGGCATCTGGCATCTGGCATCTGGCCTGCCAAACCTATGCCCTAAATCTTATTGATTCACACAGTGG
>NZ_WTFA01000055.1:0-366 GCF_009795755.1 Gilliamella sp. Pra-s60
CGCGATGATTTAACTATCCCAACCACCCCTGGTTTTTGCATGTTTAACAGTTTTATGCAAGGAGAAGATCGCGAATGGAAAGATATGAATTATGGTTATTGGCATGATAGTATTGAAGATTTTTCTTTCTATTTTGAGTTTAATGATTTTGCAAGCGATTATGCATTACTTAATATGCCAGAAGCTTATTTTACACAAGGAGATGGTTATACCATTTATAAAGGTACGCGTGAGAGTAATAACTTAAAATTAGAAGAGTGGGTGGTTAAAAATAAATCTTCTGAAGACAATTTGGAATTTAATACTGACGGGTTAGCTTATATTTTTACTTTAGGCATTCATGTAACAGATCCAACTTATAAAACG
>NZ_WTFA01000056.1:0-365 GCF_009795755.1 Gilliamella sp. Pra-s60
AAAGGTACGCGTGAGAGTAATAACTTAAAATTAGAAGAGTGGGTGGTTAAAGGTAAATATTTTGAAGACAATTTGGAATTTAATAGTGACGGGTTAGGTTATATTTTTACTTTAGGTATTCATGTAACAGATCCAACTTATAAAACACCTCGATTACATGTAGAAATGTACTACAAAATCCCCGATGATGAAACACAAGCATACAGTGAAGAGCAACTTATGGTCATTTGGCGAGAAATCACTAATAGCATTAGAATAAGGGAAAGTGCTTTTGAAAACAAATAAATATTACGGTGGTTTTATTGTCGGTCTATTCGCTCTGACCGCATTAACCAGTTGTCAGGTATTTAGCAAGAATATTCAAA
>NZ_WTFA01000057.1:0-359 GCF_009795755.1 Gilliamella sp. Pra-s60
CGACATTATACGGTATTAGCAGTCGTTTCCAACTGTTGTCCCCTTCCATTCGGCAGATCCCCATACTTTACTCACCCGTCCGCCACTCGTCATCAAGTGCAAGCACTCATGTTACCGTTCGACTTGCATGTGTTAAGCCTGCCGCCAGCGTTCAATCTGAGCCATGATCAAACTCTTCAATTTAAAGTTTGATGCTCAATAACTGTCTCTGACATATTCAAATGAATCTTCAGTGTCACTTATCAAGACTTAATTTTTTAGTCCGTAGACTTTTATCTTTTGTCTCGCAAGTGCCCACACAGATTGTCTGTTTCTTCTTTTTAAAGAGCTAACAGCGTTTAATTAACTCAACATTTCGT
>NZ_WTFA01000005.1:0-114603 GCF_009795755.1 Gilliamella sp. Pra-s60
GTGGTGCGAAGGTGCTAGTATAAATCACCTTTCACTTTCTTCACTCCACCGTGTTTAAAATTGCACTTCATGTTTGAATCCAGGAGTTTTTTTCCAAAAAAACAAAAACCTTTTATTTTTATCTGTACTATTTTTTACAATCCCCCATAATGTTACTATAATAACATTATCACCTTATATCTGTTATTTAAATAACATTTTACACCTAACAAATTCATTAAATTAGACAGCAAAACTAAAAAATTTAAGGACATCACTATGAATTATGCAAACTATATCGATCATACTTTACTTGCGATGAACGCAACAAAAGACCAAATCACTAAACTCTGTGAAGAAGCCAAACAATATCACTTTTATTCAGTTTGTGTAAATTCAGGCTATGTTCCTTTAGTGGCTAGTTTGCTAAAAGGTAGCGATGTAAAAGTGTGTTCAGTGGTTGGCTTTCCGTTAGGTGCAATGCTAACTAGTGCTAAAGCCTTTGAAACCGAAATGGCCGTTAAAGCTGGTGCGCAAGAAATCGATATGGTTATTAATGTGGGGTGGTTAAAAAGCAACGATTGGGATGCGGTTAAACAAGATATTGAGGCGGTATTTAATGCGTGTGGTGCTGTGCCATTAAAAGTGATTTTAGAAACTTGTTTATTAACTAAAGACGAAATTGTTAAAGTCTGTGAAATCTGTAAGCAAATCGGTGTTGCTTTTGTTAAAACCTCGACTGGGTTTAGTGTATCTGGCGCAACGGTTGAGGATGTTAAGTTGATGCGTGATACTGTTGGTAATGCGATGGGCGTTAAGGCATCGGGCGGTATTCGTGATCGTCAAACGGCTGAAAAAATGGTTCAAGCGGGGGCGTCACGTTTAGGGGCTAGTGCGGGTATTGCGATTGTTTCAGGCGATGCCACTTCGACCAGTGATTATTAATCAATGATATCAATTAATAAGCTACTTATGTAGCTTGTTATTATTGATTTATGGGATCAGCATGGAAACACAATCACAAAAAAGAGTGAATGATCTTATTCAACTTTTAAAAAAAACAGATAAGATTCATTTAAAAGATGCCGCCAAACTGTTGGCGGTTTCAGAAATGACCATTCGGCGAGATTTGAGTAATGTAGACGGTTCCCTAAGTGTTTTGGGTGGCTATGTTGTTAGTGATGCTCGTCATCAAATCACCCCGTACTTTTTGTCAGACCAACAAGATAAACAGGTTTATGAAAAGCAACATATTGCCAATATAGCCAGTCAATGCGTTGTAGAAAACGATACCGTGTTTTTTGATTGTGGTACCACCATTCCTTTTATTATTGATGCTATTGATGATGATGTGGTGTTTACTGCGATCTGTTATTCGTTAAACGCATTTTTAGCATTACAAAATAAACCCAATTGTAAGACAATTTTATGCGGTGGGCATTATCAGGCGAATAATGCGATTTTTAGCCCCATTGGTCAGCCAAGTGAATTAAATTCGATTTGCCCAAATAAAGCATTTATTTCGGCCGCGGGGATTGATATTAAGCAAGGCGTAACGTGTTATCATTTTGATGAGCTTGATATGAAGCGTGCCGCGATACAACGTTCAGGTCAAACTATGTTAATTGCGGATCACACTAAGTTTGATCAAGTTAGGCCAGCTTTTATTGGTGGGTTAACTTTGTTTAATCAAATTATTACAGATAAAGCGCCGAGTAATGAGTTTATTACTTTTTTTAATAACCATAAGATAACGTTAATTTATTAATATGAAAAACATTACAATTTTAGGTTCGACAGGCTCAATTGGTTGCAGTACGCTAACGGTTATTCGTCAAAACCCTCAGCTTTTTAAGGCTTATGCTTTAGTTGGTGGAAGCAATGTAACGAAAATGACTGAGCAATGCCAAGAATTTAAGCCTAAATATGTTGCCATGGCAACCGCACAAGCCGCGGCAGAGTTAAAAGCAAATCTTGCTAATTTAAAATTGGATATTGATGTATTAAGTGGTGAACACGCCATTTGTGACTTAGCGCAGTTGCCTGAAGTCGATCAAGTGATGGCGGCTATTGTGGGTGCGGCAGGATTAAAACCAACGCTTGCTGCGATTAAAAAAGGTAAGCGTATTTTGCTGGCCAATAAAGAATCGCTAGTAACCTGTGGGCATTTGTTTATGCAAGCGCTTAAAGAGTATGGCGCTGAGTTGTTACCAGTGGACAGCGAGCATAACGCTATTTTTCAGAGTTTGCCAACGGCGGTACAGCATGATTTAGGTTTTGCTAGTCTTGCTGATCATGGCATTACTAAAATTGTGTTAACAGGATCTGGTGGACCATTTCGTGATTGGGATTTAGCTAAACTAGCGCACGTTACTCCCGAGCAAGCAGTGGCTCACCCTAATTGGTCAATGGGTAAAAAAATATCTGTCGATTCGGCAACGATGATGAATAAAGGGCTTGAGTATATTGAGGCTCGTTGGTTATTTAATGCTAGTACTGATGAAATGGAAATTATTATTCATCCGCAATCAATCATCCATTCCATGGTGCGTTATCAAGATGGTAGTGTGGTGGCCGAACTTGGTGTGCCTGATATGTGTACGCCAATTGCCTATGCGATGTCTTACCCCGATCGTGTGCCTTCAAGCGTGCCCCCTTTGGATTTTACGCAAATTTCGTCGTTAACATTTAAACAACCAGACTTTGACCGTTATCCATGTTTAAAATTGGCAATTGATGCTTTTAATCAAGGGCAAGCCGCCACCACGGTGCTTAATGCCGCCAATGAAGTTGCGGTTGAGGCCTTTTTGCAAAATAAAATTGGTTTTATGGATATTGCCAAGCAAGTATCAAGTGTATTAGACAAGCTTAATCTGCCTGAACCTAACTCGATTGATGATGTCTTTATTATTGATGATTGGGCAAGATCACAAGCATTAGTTTATTAGCGGTTATGGTTAAATGTATGGTGATGGTTTCACCATACATTAGCTTTATAAGCATTAAGTGTTAATCCATTAATTTAGCCGATAGTGCAGGGTTATCAGCAATAAATGATTGTAAAAACGCACTATCTGGAAGCGCAGTTAATGCGCCTTTTTTAGTGGTAGCTAGTGCCCCACAAGCACTGGCGACGGTCATCATACTTTCGAGCATTAATTTATCGTTTGGCATTCCTGATGTTGCAATGCTACTGAGCAATCCTGCAACAAAAGCATCGCCTGCGCCTGTTGTGTCAACGCTATTAACATGATAAGCGTTAAACGAGAACATTTTATCTTGCCATAATACAACACAGCCATCTTTACCTTTGGTGATTAATTTTAATGGTGCATGATAATGCTGTTGTAGTTTGTTTAGGGCAATTGTCCAATGGTCACTTTCTGTTAACCAAAATAGCTCATCGTCAGATAATTTAAGGATATCAGCATCATGGCAGAATTGGTTGATTGTTATGCGCATTTCGGTTTTATCGACCCACATTTGTTCACGCAAATTGATATCAAAACTAATTAAACCATTTTGAGCACTAAGTTGGTCAATTGCTGTTTTGAGTGTTTGTCGGCAAGTGTGGCCAACTAGTGCTAAAGAGCAAAAATGTAAAATATCTTGGTTAAATTTAGGAATCGCTTGTTGAGATAAAAATTGATCGGCCGATGGCGAAACTAAAAAAGTAAAGCTTCGTTCCCCGTTGTTACCTAAATCAACCACTACGGTACTGGTTTTGTGGTGTTCATCTTTTTCAAGACTTTGGCAATCAACGTGATGTTCGCAAAATGTTTTTTCCATAAAATGACCAAAAGGATCGTTGCCTACTCGCCCAATAAATCCCGACTGAAGACCTAATTTTGCAACACCAATGGCAACATTAGCCGGTGCGCCACCAGCGCATGCTTTATAATTCATATCACCAAGGGGTAATAAATCAACGACCGCATCGCCAAGAGACCAAACTTTAGTATTTTTCATTTTACGACTCAATTTGTAGTTAGTTATGTTTAAATTCGATGAATTTATCGCTATTTTTGTATAAATGAGTTAGATTTTTATTATTTGATATATCGTTATCAAAGGTTGATAATAGACTAAATCATTTATCAAAAAAATCATGGTTAGCATTAAAAATGTGTGATATTTATCACATGTCCTACTTGTTATTTTAGCATGGTTAACGTTAACAGCGTAAATTCAAGTACTCTGCGATTATATCAATCTAATATTGGGTGAATAAAGGGGATTTTATGTCTAGTGCTATTGATAAAGCTAATCAAGCTGTTGAAAATTTAGAAAAAAAGATGAATAAGCAATATTATCCGCATTTTCATTTAGCACCACAAGCCGGTTGGATGAATGATCCTAATGGTTTGATTTATTTTAAAGGACAATATCATGCCTTTTATCAACATCACCCTTATGATGAAACTTGGGGGCCTATGCATTGGGGGCATGCCGTTAGTAATGATTTGGTAACATGGCATCGATTACCAATAGCCATTGCGCCTGATCAAGCTTTTGATAAAAATGGTTGTTTTTCAGGTTCTGCTGTTGATAATCATGGCGAGTTGTGTCTGTTTTATACTGGGCATGTTTGGTTAAACGGCCAAAATGATGACGAGCAGATCCGTCAAACCCAGTGTCTTGCAATTAGTCAAGATGGTGTTAATTTTGAAAAACACGGCACAGTACTTGCCCCTAAAGACGGTATTATGCATTTTCGTGATCCCAAAGTTTGGCAACAAGATGGTCAATGGTGGATGGTGGTCGGTCAACGAACCCCCAATAATGTGGGCGAAGTGTTGCTTTACCGTTCAGACAATTTAATCAATTGGCGGTTCGATCATGTGGTTGTTAGTAATATCGATCCGAATGTGTATATGCTTGAGTGCCCGGATTTTTTTCCGCTTGGCGATAAGTGGGTTTTGATGTTTTCACCACAAGGTATGAAAGCAAAGGGCTATCAATATCGTAATTTGTTTCAGTCGGGTTATATTGTGGGTAACTGGCAGCCGAGTGAGCGATTTTCAATCATTAAACCGTTCCAAGAAATGGACTTTGGACATGATTTTTATGCTCCCCAGTCATTCCTTGCCGCTGATGGGCGCCGTATTGTTTTTGCTTGGATGGATATGTGGCAGTCAGCGATGCCAAGCCAAAAGGATAAGTGGGTAGGCGCGTTTACACTTCCTCGTGAACTTATTTTAGATCAAGATAATAAAGTCCGAAATCGTCCAATTAAAGAGCTTGAAGCATTACGAGAAAAGCCACAATCGCTAAGTAATATTATCCTAAACAATCAACTTAAAAATACGCATATTCAATCCATTAGCTGTGAGCTTAAGATTGAATTTGATTTAACCCAAAGCGATGCTGAGCGGTTTGGGTTGCAACTTGCTGCTACTGACAATGGTAAGCAAGCTACATTACTGTTTGTTGATCTGCAATCGAATCGTCTTGTGCTTGATCGAAGCTTGTCTGGCCTTGCATTAAAAGGTTATCGTAGTGTGCCGTTACCCGAAACAGATAAATTAACCTTGCACGTTTTTATTGATGCCTCGTCAGTCGAGGTTTTTGTTAATGATGATTTGTATAGCCTAACTAGTCGTATCTATCCACAATTGCCCGCAGAAAGGGAGGTTAACCTATTTGCTGAAAACGGAAGCGCAAAAGTAATTCAGTTAGATAGTTGGCAGTTAAAATCTATTTATGAGTGATGATATTGATCGCCACTAGGCGGTCAATTTGTCTAAATAATTTATAAAGATGCCCTTTCTAAATAAGGCGATGTAACAGGTATCACTTCTTTTTGGCTTTTTCCATCAATAATATGTAAAGCCGCTTGTTCGCCAATTTTGTAATAAGGCTGTTGGACTGTTGTCAGTGGTGGGTAAAAGAGTTCGCCTGTGCCTACTATATTGTCGTAACCTAATACTGCAATGTCATTTGGAATTTTTAATCCTTTGCTGAGCAAAAATTGATAAGCAACAAATGCGATTTGATCATTACCACAAATCAGCACATCAAAATTAGGTTTTTTGTTGCAATGTTGTTTTAGTATTTCAATTGTCATCATATATTCTTGAGTTAGGTTTTGGGGCCTTGTTGTTATATGATGGTTGGTGATGTCTGTTAAATTTTTTCCTGCATCTATCCACGCTTGTTCAATTGCTTGACGTCTGGTTTGGGTTGTTAAGGTGTTTTCTGATAAGTAGATGCATAATGGTTTTTGGTAGCCCTTTTTTATGACTTGTTGCATAGCCTGATATTGGCCTAAGTAGTTATCTGGAATATAGCTGGCTAGTTTTTTTGATTCGCTAATGCAGTTTGCTAAGACAACATTTTTATTTAATAACTTGTCAGGAATTTTGACTTTTTTTAATTCCATTGTGGTATAGATGATGCCATTAGGACGATACGACAATAGCGTATTAATTGCATGATCAGTATTTTTATCATCAAATAAATTAACAATAAAGGTATTCCAGCCATGATTTTGTGCTGTTTTTTCTATGGCTTGTAGTAATTCTACGCAAAACGGTGTCATGGCTGTTTCTAATACTAAAACACCAATAGCACTAGGGCCTGAGTTATTACCTCTAATTTTGCGTGCTGACAAGTGGGGAACATAATTAAGTTCATCAATGGCTTGTTTGACTCGCTTATATGTTTCTTTGTTTAATTTGCTGGGATCATTTATTGCTCTAGATACTGTCATCAAAGATACCGACGCCAGTTTTGCAACATCCTTTATTGAAACCATTAACAATCCTTTTACTTAGCAATTTAAAAGCAATTTGTTGTTAATAATAATCACATGAAATGATAACACAATGATAAATTATAAAAAATGTGAACAAAGTAGCAATTATGATGTATAAATTTTATGGTGTATAAGATTGTCTGATTGGATTTTTAATGGGCTGTGTGATTTGTGTTACTATTTTGATTTTACTATGTTGACGTTAAATTTGGCTTTTGATTAATGTTAAATGAATACAGCACTTGCTTCCTTAATAAGTTTGCGAAACAATGTTAGCAATTTTAGTTATTGTGTATAGGGACTTGTAGTGAACGATAAAAAAATAGTTGTAAACCCCGAAATGTTATGGCAAACCATTCGGCAAGAAGCCTTTGAATTAGTGGAAAGCGAGCCAATGCTAGCAAGTTATTTCCATGCAACTTTACTTAATCATGAAGATCTGGGTAGTGCTTTAAGCTATATTTTAGCTAATAAACTGGTCTCTCAGGTTATGCCCGCTATTGAAATTCGTGAAATTGCTAGGCAGGCTTATCAAGCAGACGAGACTATTATTCAATCCGCTATATGCGATATCATAGCTGTTTATATTCGTGATCCTGCCACTAATTATTATTCAACCCCTGTTCTTTATTACAAGGGCTTTTTGTCTTTGCAGGCTTATCGAATTGCTCATTGGCTTTGGAAACAAAACCGTAAATCATTGGCCATTTTTTTGCAAAGCCAAATTGCGATAGTATTTGGCGTGGATATTCATCCAGCGGCAAAAATTGGTTGCGGTGTGATGTTTGATCACGCAACGGGGATTGTGATTGGTGAAACGGTCGTAATTGAGAATGATGTTTCTATTTTGCAATCCGTTACATTAGGCGGTACGGGTAAAGAAAACGGCGATCGTCATCCTAAAATTCGAGAAGGGGTAATGATTGGCGCTCACTCAACAATTTTAGGTAATATCGAAATCGGTAAAGGTGCTAAAATTGGAGCGGGTTCTGTTGTGTTAGATCCTGTACCACAACATACCACCGTTGCAGGTGTGCCAGCCAAAGTGGTGGGTTGCCCTGATTGCGAAAAACCAGCGTTAAATATGGATCAAGATATTTAATTAAGATAAAAAATGCCGTTGATATTTATCGACGGCATTTTAAATAAGTGGCAATTTAATAAGGGATTATTTAATAAATTACGACTTATTGTTAACATTTACATCCATAGTTGGATATGGAATATTGATATTATTTTCCGTTAATCCATTTTTGATCTTTTCAAGTAGCTCACCTTTTACTGCTCCGTAGTTTTCATTTAATGTCCAAACTAATACATTAAAATTCATTGAAGAAGCATCTAAAACATCTAATCGAATAGTTGACTCTTTGGTTGTTAATATATTTTTTGTGTTATCAACTGCTTGTTTTAACACTTGGTAAACAGTTTGAATATCAGAATCATATCCAACATTAACCACCAAATCTAAACGTCTTTCAGGCAATCGTGTGTAGTTTACGATATTAGAATTGACGACTTGACTATTAGGTATCACAACAAGTTCGTTGGTGGATGTGATTATGGATGTTGAAAAAATTTGTATTGAATCAACCACACCTTGTTGGCTATTAATCACAACTGTTTCGCCTACTTTAAATGGCCGGAAAATAATTAAAATAACCCCTGCTGCAAAGTTGGATAGAGAGCCTTGCAATGCCAAACCAACTGCTAACCCTGCCGCACCAATAATAGCGACAATCGATGCGGTTTGTACACCTAATTGGCCTAAAACTGCCACCAATGTCATAACAAGGATGGCATAATACGATAAGGCACTGACAAATTTAACCACAGTCGGGTCAACATGGCGGTTTGATAATATGCGTTTTAATTGGTTGCTAATAAACCGAGCGATAGCTCTACCAATAATCAAAATAAGAATAGCAAAGCAAAAATGGGCAATATAACTAAATACAACCCCATCATATCTTTTGATAAAATAAATGATATGATTTAAAAAGAGTTCAAAATTTGTATTATTATTACTCATAGTATTATCCTCAGTAATCGGTAGCTGATATTTCTGTCAACGTGTTTTATCGACATGAACTAAATCAGTTGTTTAGCTAATAAAGCCCAACGTGTATCAAAATCAGTTGTTGGTAGATGTTTAAAACCTGAACGAGAATAACGCGCCATCATACCTTCGCAAAAAGCCAATAATTGGCTAGATAAAATACGCTCATCAGTACTGAACGCAATGCCTTCACGAATTTTACGCTCACGTAAGACTTGCTTAATTTGTGTTTCAATCCGTTCAAATAGTTGGCTAATGCGTTCTTGTAATTGATCTTGTTCAAACATTAATGCGTGCCCAGTCATAATTCGAGTTAATCCTGGGTTTTTTTCAGAAAAGCCTAATATCAAAGCAAGAATAAGTTGTAAGCGAGTATATGTTTTTGGCTCATCTTGCATAATGACATTAATTCGAGACAACAAGATATCTTCAATATAGACAATTAAGCTTTCAAACATTTTGGTTTTGCTAGGAAAATGTCGATAAAGCGCTGCCTCAGAAACCCCAACCGTTGCCGCTAATTTAGCTGTCGTAATGCGTTGTGTACCTTCATTGGATTCAAGCATTTTGGCTAATGCCTGTAATATGTCTTCTTTCCGATTTTTATTTTTGTTTGTCACAATCATTTTTTACCCGAATGCCCAAATCCACCTTCACCTCGTGCTGACTCAACAAATTCATCAACAATGTTAAATTCAGCTTGTACAACCGGAACAATGATTAGTTGGGCAATTCGATCGCCTGCTTCAATCACAAAAGGGGTTTGACTTCGGTTCCAAACAGGCACAAACAATTGACCTTGATAATCCGAATCAATCAAACCAACCAAATTACCAAGCACAATACCATTTTTTGAACCAAGCCCTGAACGAGGTAATACCAATGCTGCTAAACTAGGATCGGCAATGTGCATTGATAAACCTGTTGGCGTTAAGATGGTTTCGCCTGGTTTGATTTCGGTTGTTTTATCAAACATTGCGCGCAAATCAATCCCTGCTGAGCCTTCAGTTGCATAAGTAGGTAGCGGGAATTCATTTCCTAAACGTTTGTCTAATACTTTTATATCAATTTTTCTTTTCATCGTGACTCGCTTTATATCGTTTTATAACTGCTTCAAGTAATTGTGTTGCTAATTGTTGTTTGTTGCTTAATGGTAACGTTTGCTCACCATTTTGCCAATATAGCGTTAATGCATTTTGATCAGAATTAAAGCCGATGCTTTTGTCTGATACATCATTAGCGCAAATTAAATCTAGATTTTTTGTCGTTAATTTTTTTAGTGCATAAGCTTTAACATCATTGGTTTCAGCAGCAAACCCTACGACAAAAGGACGATGTGTTTTTAATGCGGCAACACTTGCAACAATGTCGGGATTTTTTACTAGTTCAATCACAAGTTCATCGTTATCGTCCGTTTTTTTGATTTTTTGCGTCGCAATTGTTTTAGCATGATAGTCAGCAACGGCGGCACAAGAAATAAATATTGTCGATTTCTGAGCATGCTCTAATGCATTGTCATACATCTGCTTAGCACTTTTAACATCAATTCGGTTAACATTATTTGGTGTATCTAAATGAACCGGCCCACTGATTAAGGTGACCGTTGCACCCATTTGCGCCGCAGCATTTGCAATTGCAAAACCCATTTTACCCGAACTGTAATTACTAATATAACGGACAGGATCGATTTCTTCAATTGTTGGTCCTGCAGTAATCGTTATCGATATACCTGAAAGTATCGCAGTGGTTGAAAAATACTGTTTAATATTTTCAACGATTGTTTCAGGCTCTAACATTCGCCCTGGCCCAATATCACCACAGGCTTGAAAGCCACTGTCAGGCCCTAAAATTAAGGTGTTTCTTGATGCTAATACTGATAAGTTATGTTGCGTCGCCGCCGCTTTATACATTTGTTGATTCATCGCTGGTGCAATGACAACTGGCGACGGCGTTGCTAAGCAAACTGTTGATAATAAATCATCGGCAATGCCGTTAGCTATTTTGGCAATAATATTGGCTGTAGCTGGGGCAATAAGGACTAAATCGGCCCATTTGGCCAGTTCAATATGACTCATAGACAGCTCGGCAGATGGATCAAATAAATCACTCGATACCGAATTGCCCGAAACCGCTTGTAATGTCATTTTAGTCACAAAATGGCTAGCTGAATCGGTCAAAACAACACGCACTTGTGCGCCACATTTTTTTAAATGACGAACCAGATCAGGGCATTTATAAGCAGCAATGCCGCCAGTAATTCCTAATAAGATACGTTTACCTGTTAGACTCATAAGCCAGCTTCCTTCCTACCTAAAATGAAAGCGTTATATTACCACAATTCGGTTAGATAATAAGTAGCTCTTTCGCATTGGCTAATGTTGCATCAGTAATTTTGTCGCCCCCTAATAACCGAGCAAGTTCGTTTAAACGACCTGTATTATCTAGCTTTTGCATATCGGTTGATGTCTGCTTGCCGTTGGTTTGTTTGCTAACAAAATAGTGCTGATTTGCTTGTCCTGCAACTTGTGGTAAGTGGGTTACTGTAATCACTTGCGTTGATTCACCAAGTTGCCTTAATAGCTGACCGACTTTAGCGGCTGTTGGTCCACTAATACCAACATCAATTTCATCAAAAATTAAAGCTGGCGTATCCATTTTTTGAGCAGTTAACACCTGAATTGCCAAAGCAATACGCGACAGCTCACCACCTGAAGCCACTTTTGCAAGTGGTTGTGTGCTTTGCCCTGCATTGGTGCTGACTAAAAATGTTACCTGATCGGCGCCGTCTTCATTTAATCGTTTGTCATCAAAAGCAACATCGATACTAAATTGACCATTCGGCATGGATAAGTCATGCATGATAGTGGTCACTTTTTTGGCTAGTGTTTTGCTTATTGTTAATCTTTTTTGATGCAATTTTGTGGCAATTTCAACAGCGGTTTGATGATATTTGGTAATATTGGCTTTCAGTTGTTCGCTTTGCTCATCTTGCTGATTAATTTGTTTAAATTCAGCTAACAAAGTTTGATGCAAATTTGGCAATTCTTCGGGCGAGACATGATGTTTACGTGCCAAAGCAATTTGTTTAGATAACCGCTGTTCAAGTTGCATAACTCGAGCAGGATCAAGCTCTAAACGTTCACTATAGTGACGAAGCTCATCGCTTGCTTCTTTAATTTGGATCGATGCGTCTTCCAACATGTTATAAACATTATTTAACGTAGGATCGAGCGAGGTTAGTTCTTGAACACTATTTTTTACACTGTTTAGCAAATTGCTGATGTTATAGTCGTCTGCCTCGTCTAACAACATAACAGATTGCTGACTTAAATTAATTAGCTGTTCACTGTTAGATAACCGTTTGTATTCTTCATCAATTTGTTGATATTCCCCCTCAATGGGCGAAAACTCATTAAGTTCTTTCAATTGATATTGCAAAAGCTGCATATGCGCATCACGCTCTTGCCGTGTTGTTTCATATTGCTGATAAGCCCGTGTTGCCTCTTTCCATTGCTTATAGGCTTGATGCATTTGGGCCAGTAGTGTTGGTTCATTCATATAATGATTTAACAACAACTGCTGATAATCACTGCGTAACAGGCGCTGATGTTCATGTTGCCCATGAATCTGAATCAACATTTGCCCCAAATCTTTTAATTGCGAAATAGGAACAGCACGGCCATTAATAAACGCTTTAGAGCGACCATCTTGATTAATTACTCGTCGCAAAATGCACTCATTGCCCTCATCAAGTTGGTTTTCGCGTAACCAAGCAAAAGCCGCTGGCGTATCATCAAGCACAAAACAAGCCGAAATATCCACACGTTCAGCACCATGCCGAATAGATGAAGCATCAGAACGATTTCCTAAACATAATCCCAATGCATCAATAGCAATCGACTTCCCTGCGCCCGTTTCACCCGTAATCGCCGTCATCCCCAAAGAAAAATCTACAAGCAACCGATCGACGATAGCAAAATTATTAATAGTTAGTTGAGTTATCATAATAAATTAATAAATAAGGCTAGTTGTAATGTTAGCAGTATAGCAGTAAAAACACTGTAAATAAATACAGGTTTTTGGTTTTTGTTTATGAGACTTATTTTTTGTTATAAAATCAGTTAACTTTTAGATTAATTAAAAAGAGTTATTATTTAATTAATTATTTTTAATATGTTAACTTATCACAAAAGCATAAGGTATCAGCTGTGAAATATAAAACAATAACGCCACTATTTCCAACATATGCACAAACTATTGCAATGATTAAAGCCGTGTCTGGTTACAGTAAAAAGTCTGTACATGGGATGATTAGCGATATTCGTGGCCAGTCAGGAACTCCACAGAACCCAGTCGATTGGTCAGAACCTGATAGTTGGATTGGTGAACGACTAAGTGGTGAATATGCTGAAATAGCAAATAAAATATGGATACAGGATAATCATGTGTTAAATCCTCGTCATAGCTATGGTGCTTATATGTTTATAAATAATAACGCTCTAATGACTGTCGATATACAAGGTTATTGGCAACCTTCACCAAAAGGACAAGCTTTTTTAAAGGGAGATAAAGACGTTTGGCTAGAGCTGGATGATTCGGAAGGTGTATTGCAATTATTAGAATTGTTAAGCGTTAGAGGACAAGCTAAAAATGGAGATTTATTACCTGAATGGATGACTTATTTACGTCAAAATTCTAAATGGAATAGTGAACAAGCATGTAAATCTACGTTATATGCTCGCCTTGTAAATTTAGTCGATCGTAAACTCTTAAAACGCGAAGGGATTATTTATCACATAACAGATAGTGGTCGAAAATGGTTAGACACAACACCACAAGCAAAACTCAGTGATCCGTTAGATGAAATTATGGATTCTATTGTTCGTTATAATGAGCAACAAAAAAAATTATTATCAGAACAGTTACAGAATATGAATCCATATCATTTTGAAGCACTGATTGGTCAATTATTACAAGCGATGGGCTATGAAGATGTGAACGTGACAAAAGCATCTGGTGATAAAGGAATTGATGTTATTGGTAATGTGCAAGTGGGGATTACGAGAATTACCGAAGTCGTTCAGGTAAAGCGTATGCAAAATTCTGTTAATCGCCCATTGATTGATCAGCTAAGAGGAGCTTTACCTTATCATAAAGCCATTCGAGGCACATTAATCACAACCGGGAAATTTTCATCTGGTTGTGCCGAAGCAGCAAATTATCCAGGCGCAGCCCCAATTACGTTAATTGATGGCTCTCGATTAATTGAATTACTTATTGAAAATGGAGTAGGTATTAAACGGAATCACTCTTTAGAATTACTTAGTATTGATATGTCAGTATTTGAAGAACAGATTGAAGATTTAAATTAAAAAGTTAGTTGCCTATATAGAATATATTTTGTTAATCAATTGCTTTATTTTAAACGAAAATAGAAAATACTCCTGAAAACTAGCTACCCCAAAAGCGGTGTAAACCGCTCTATAAATAATTACCACCAACCCCACTTATTCCTCTTTTATCCCAAATTACACAGGAGTATAATCTGAACACATATCTATCATAACAACGGGAACCTAAATATGTTTGGAAATAAAACAAATCGTCAAGTTATCATTTGGACAACAATCATTGGCGGATTTTTCAGTTCATTAGTAAAATGGGGTTCAGAAGTTAATATGCCTCCACGAGTACCGGGTGAAATTTCACCGCCAGCGGCACATATTGATGCATGGCTGGGTTGGCTTGGGATTGATTCTCATTCGCTCGATTACCTTTATCAAGGTGCAAGTGTTTTAGGTGCGGTGACGCTTTACCACTGGTTATTCAGTTTTGCTTTTGCCTTTGTTTATGTGGCTGGTGCATATTATTGGAATAAAATCCGCCTATGGTATGGGGCATTTTATGGCATCATTATTACGGTTGTGATGCATGGCTTTTTAATCCCATTGCTTGGTTTTCGTCACCCTGCTTATGATGCCGAAGGCACAGTTGGTTGGTTATGGAATTTAAATGGTTATGAGCTTTGGAGCGAAATTTTAGGTCATATTTATTGGGGAGCATCGATCGAAGTCTGTATGATTGCGGTACTTGCCCACTTTTCAAGACCTATTCATGGTGAATGGCGTCAAAAATGATTTAAAGTTATAGAATTAATAATAAATCCTACTATTTAACAATAGTGGGATTTTTTATTTTATTTGGTATAAAAAAAAACTATATCAACCAATAAAAAACAAGAATTATTCAATATCTATTTTTTTTGTTATCTTCTTTATCACTAAATAAAAACGATAAAAAGGAAATAAAAAATGAATACTGCTGTTATTGGATACCCTCGAGTTGGTAAACTTCGTGAACTGAAATTTGCAACAGAAGCCTATTTTAAAGGCAATAAAACACAAACCGAATTATTAAACGAAGCTAAAGCGTTACGAGCTGAACATTTACAACAACAAGCATCACAAAAAATCGCGTTTATTTCATCTAATGATTTTTCATTTTATGATGCGGTATTAGATACAGCATGTTTACTTAATGTCATTCCACAACGTTATCAAGATCTGGGCTTGCCTGAACTTGACCGCTATTTTGCCATGGCACGTGGTTATCAAGGTGAAAAAGGCGATGTTCGTGCGCTTGCAATGAAAAAATGGTTCAACACTAATTACCACTATTTAGTGCCTGAGATTGAAGATTCAGTACAAATCAAATTAGCGGGCTCTAAACCATTTGATGAATATCAAGAAGCCAAAGCACTAGGCATTCAAACTAAGCCTGTTGTGGTTGGTCCGTTAACGTTTTTTAAATTAGCGCAGTATTTAGGTAAAAAACAGCTTATTGATTTTAAAGCCGATATTATTAAAGCTTATCAAGACATCATCCAAAAATTTACCGCACTGGGTGCTGAGTGGATCCAAATTGACGAGCCAATTTTAGTGACGGATCTAAATAAAGACGATATCGCTTTATTTACGGAGCTTTATCAAGCCATTTTATCGGTAAAAGGACAAACTAAGATTGTTTTACAAACTTATTTTGGTGATGTGCGTGATTGTTATAAAGAACTTATCGCATTACCTTTTGACGGTATTGGACTTGATTTTGTTGAAGGTAAACAGTCATTAACTTTGCTTGAAAATAATGGTTTCCCTGCTGATAAAGTGTTATTTGCTGGTGTGGTTAATGGCAAAAATATTTGGAAAAACAATTACCAAAAAACCTTAGCATTGCTAAGCAAAATCAAACAAAAAACCACAAATATTGTGATCAATACTTCATGCTCATTATTGCATGTGCCTTATACTTTACAAAATGAGACCAAATTAACCATTCAACAACGTGCTTATTTTGCTTTTGCTCAAGAAAAGCTACAAGAACTTGCTGAACTCGGTCAGTTATTTAAAGAAGCAAACGCTGAAAATAATGCCACTTATAAAGCTAACCAAACATTATTTACTCGTGAACGCGAAGGCGCAAACCAAGTGGTACGCCAAAAAGTGGCCGCGTTAAAAGATTCAGACTTTACTCGTTTACCTGAATTTTCCGTGCGTGAAGCAGCGCAGAAAAAGGCCTTTAATTTACCACTATTACCAACCACTACGATTGGATCATTCCCACAAACGCCTGACGTACGTTTAAATCGTGCTAAATTCAAAAAAGGCGAAATTTGCTTAAATGAATATACTGAATTTAATAAACAAAAAATTGCGCAGTGTATTAAATTACAAGAAGAAATTGGTATTGATGTTTTAGTTCATGGTGAATTTGAACGTAATGACATGGTCGAATATTTTGGCGAAAGCTTAAATGGCTTTGTCTTTACCGAAAAAGCATGGGTACAATCTTATGGCACACGTTGCGTTAAGCCACCGATTGTTTGGGGTGATATTTCACGCTCTAAACCGATTACCGTTGAATATTCAAAATATGCACAAAGTCTGACTGATAAACCCGTAAAAGGTATGTTAACAGGCCCTGTGACTATTCTAAATTGGTCATTCCCACGGGAAGATATTTCACAAAAAGAATCAGTATTCCAAATTGGATTGGCTATTGGTGACGAAGTGTTAGATCTTGAAGCCGCAGGCATTAAAGTTATTCAAATTGACGAAGCCGCATTGAAAGAAAAACTACCACTGCGTAAAGCCGACTGGAACAGTGAATACCTTGATTGGGCGATCCCTGCATTTAGATTGGTACACAGCAAAGTACAAGCTGATACGCAAATTCACACCCATATGTGTTATAGCGAATTTGCTGACATTATTAAAGATATTGATGCAATGGACGCCGATGTTATTTCGTTCGAGGCTTCTCGCTCTAATTTGCAGTTGATTGACGTACTAAATGCAAACAACTTTAAAACCGAAGTGGGGCCAGGGGTTTACGACATCCATTCACCACGCGTACCACCCGTAGCCGAAATCAAAGCAACGATTGAAAAGTTACTGGCGAAGATTGATAACCAAAAATTATGGATCAATCCAGACTGTGGCTTAAAAACGCGTGGCGAAAAAGAAGTCGTTGAAAGCTTGCAACACCTTGTTCAAGCTACTTTAGAAGTTAGAAAAACACTGAATTAGGCACTGTTTTTACAAAGTTGTTGTGCTTTTTTATAAAGACATTGAACTTTGCCTAGCTTTACACTTCCGCCGCCTATTTTGGCGGCGGAAACGTCAATAAGGGAAATAAGCGACCTAACGAATGGATAAGATAAATGAAAACAAATCTATTATTTAATAAAAAAACCGTGTTCTCTTTTGAAGTTTTTCCGCCTAAAAAAACCTCGCCGTTAGAGACAATTTATAGCACCTTACGGGAACTTGGCTACTTCAAACCCGACTTTATCAGTGTCACTTATGGTGCTGGTGGTAGCTTAAATGGACAAACCACCATTGATATTGCCCATTCGGTAAAACACACTTATGGCATTGAAAGCGTTGCTCATTTGCCGGGGATTAATTTTGATAAAGCCGAAATGCAAAAAATCCTACATGACCTTAAATGTGCAGGAATTGATAATGTGCTTGCGTTACGTGGTGATATCAGCCCTAACGTGCAACCTAAAGATGACTTTCGCTTTGCCAGCGAACTGGTAACATTTATTAAAGAAAACGGTGATTTTAACGTGATTGGCGCATGTTATCCTGAAGGACATCTTGAAGCCTCAACCCTAAAACAAGATCTGATCCACTTAAAAGAAAAGGTCAATGCAGGTACTGATCAACTTATTTCACAGCTATTTTTTGATAATGACTATTTTTATTCTTTTTTAGATAAAGCTTACGATATGGGCATTAAGATACCTATTGAAGCAGGCATTATGCCAGTAACCAATAAAAATCAAATCGAGCGCATGGTATCGATGTGTGGAGTGAATTTACCTAAAAAATTCAAACAAATGATGGCAAAATACGAACACCACCCAGAAGCATTTCGTGATGCTGGTATTGCTTATGCAATTGATCAGATTGTTGATTTAGTTTCACAAAATGTCGATGGCATTCATTTATACACTATGAACAATAGCTACATAGCAAGACGCATTAGCGAAGCAGTATCAACATTGCTGGCGGTGCCAAAATCGGAATAGTGAATATAAAAACAGGAAAATATAAAGAATGATTTAGAATTGGTTGCGGGGGCTGGATTTGAACCAACGACCTTCGGGTTATGAGCCCGACGAGCTACCAAGCTGCTCCACCCCGCGTCAAAGAGGTGACCATATTATAGTAATTAAATAATAAAGCAAGGCTTGTTTGTTGTGAAAGCATTATTTTTAAACAAAAATAACAATATACTTGCCAAGTATAATAAAAAAACCACAATAATTATTAAATCTTTACATCTATAATAGAAAAATAGTAATACCTTATTTTATAAAAAAACGAACCAAACTTAACAAAAATCAGTCAGGAAAGGTATTGATTTTATTGAAGTTTTTTTTGAGGTGTTTTTTACCAAAATCGCGATTAAAAACCGCTACCTAAAACAGCGACTAAAAACGACCACTCAAGCACTCATAAAAAATGCCACTTCCCCCAAAAAAACAAAGCAACCCCTCCTCACGCCCTAACAAATCTTTACAATAAATTAACAAAAAAAGTGGCAGATTATGCACCATCAAGTTATAATTTTTAGGCTTATTCAAGCAGGGAATCGCTCAAAAACAAAGCGAACGGATATAAAAATCGAGAAAAAACAATAAATTACTTGACAAGGGAATAAAAATGCATTACCATGGTTGGCATCTGGCATCTGGCATCTGGCCTGCCAAACCTATGCCCTAAATCTTATTGATTCGCACGGTGTTCAAAATAGAGCGCCACAGTTATTTTTATCATCGAAGTCATTTCGCGTAGCGAAATCGACGCCGTCATCGGCAAAATCTTTGGCAAAATTATCGCCGATATCCAAGTGGTTATTAAAACCGCCATTGCTATTTAAATCACCATTATTATGTAAATCGGCATTATTCTTAGCGCCATTGTTGTTATTGTCATATACGCAGGACACAGAGGCGTTAACGGCTTATACATCAAGGGCTATAGAGGGGAGTGCGCCGTATTTAACGTTTGATGGAGGGGTAACAAAATTAACGAATACAGACCGTTTATTGTCAATAAAGTTGCAGGATGGCACGGTATACACAAGGTCAACCAACCCATCCACGCCAACTAATCCAATCAGGTTGCCATATGTGGGGAGTAACTTAAGTCATATAGAGACGATAGTACCGCCATCAAGGAGTTCAATCACGATGAATGATTTGGTCAGTCAGGGATATTGGCGAGATGATGATGGAGACGGACAGGGAGTAGGTGGAGTAACGGCATCGGGGAGTATATCGGTAACGTTTACCGATAAAAACGGTACTACGGTTAATCGCAGCGATGCATTAAGTATATGTAGTGCCCCTTATAAGGTAACTTTAACAAGTACAGGTGGCACATTAAGTACGCAGTATGGGGTACCAAGGAGTAGTAGTTTTAGTGGCGCTACGGTGGATTATTATATTAATCCATATGATAATGCCGGTATTTGTTCGGTCAGGCCGAATCTAGAACGGGGCACAGGCAGCTATGCAGGTCCTGCTAACATATGGAATCCTAGTAAGGGCTTTTTAGTTCAGTCAACGAGTCCATCATCTTACGACAGGAACTTTCCAACAACAGGAGCAGATGGCTTGTATTTTGATTTGGATATAGGGGGGTTAGATGTAGCTCAGTTAACTTGGTCTCCGGTCACACGTGGTGGAATAACAGCTACAGTATCGGTGGTAGCAGCTAATGATAGTTGGATTCCTCGTGTTGATAGAGGGAAACGGGTAGCACGGGTAAAATTGAGCGGTCCAAGGGCAAGTAGTAGTCAAATAAGTTCAAGTAATCCAAGTTCACTAACACGCCCATCTTTGCCACAGACTTTCGAGTTGGTAGGTAGAGGTAGTAATGGTAATGAGGTTCGTTACGGTTTTGTGTTAAAGCAGTGGTTCGTCAATCGGGGTAATAATAGAACTAACGCTTCTAATCAATTAGCATGGTGTAGAAGTTTGGGTTATCGATTGTCTAAGGTAAGGGATTTAACCAATTCAAACTATAATAATTTAGGCGCAGCACCTAGCTCATCTGGTAATATTTATATGCGTCACATAGGTGCAGGATTTTTCACGGAGTGGGGCTACATGAGCATCTACGCTGGTGCGGGCTTCGTCACCTACGGCTACTGGACGAGCGACGCGCCGGGTAGCGACCAGTTTTCTGTCTACTCGACCAGCGGCAACGTCTACAGCGGCCGAGCCAGCTACAGCTCTTTCGCTGTTTGCACCGCACCTTAGCTTTTAGCGTTTAGTTCTTAATCCTTAGGGCGCGGGGGGCGATTATGGTGCCTGAGGGGATAATATAACAAAGAATCAAGCCCCCGCGTAAGTTGGGGCGTTTCCCTTAGGGTTGCGCCGTTGTGGCAAAGCCACAATAGCGCCGCCCCCCGCCGCCGACGCTGAAAGTGTCGATGGCAGTTTTAGTGGATTACGCTGTGGCGGTTTAAAGCGGTGGTCTATTTTTAGTACGGCAAGGTTTCGGACGTTTTGACCTTTGGTGAACAAAATAGCTACAGTGACAACGTCCGAGCAAAGGGAATTAAAGCGAATTCCCTTTGCAAACCCACGCTTTGGCTACAGAATGTGGCCTACGGCAATACTCGTATCATCCTGATACTCGCCTCTACGAGGCCATCTTCGCTGTGCTCAGATGTTCAAATTTGTTCCAGACAAATTTGTCCGCCGTCGTAACAAGACAACAACATAACCTTGAGTGGCTTTTATGAGTCACTTTTTTATAAAAAAAACGCAAAAACTCCAAAAAAACGGTCAGGAAAGGTATTGATTTTATTGAAGTTTTTATTTAACTCTTTTCAAACAAAATCAACCGCTTGCATAATTAGCATTAAACACCAACAACTAACTATTTAAGGGGTATTTTTTCCTTAATTCATCAACTATTTGATACTTTTCTTTTTTTCCAATCTCTTTTGCCGAAGTAAGGCATCCAACTTTTTTAGATAAGCCACCTCCACTTCAAGGTCACTGACCATTTCGAGCAATTCTTCTTTTGTTTTTTCACTATTTTTTTTAACTTTTTGAGCCATTTTTTTATCCGCTTTTCCCTGTGGTGGATTCAGTGTCATTGAAAAACCTGCTTTGCCATATTTTTGATATATTTTAAACCAGCGACCTACATATCCAAAGTGGATATCAAACGCCAAAGCAGTTTTATTTTGTGAAAGATGATTGTCTATAAAATACCTGACCACTTTGTATTTAAACTCCGGAGAAAAACACCTTGGTTTTGTGACGGGTTTTAGTCCTTCAATTCCAGTTGAATTCGGTTGAGTAGTGAAACAAGCTGAAAGGCTTATTTGAAAAGGCTTTAGACATAAAAAAACCTGCTAGAAGCAGGTCTTAGAATTTGGTGATTGGTGCCCGGACGCGGAATCGAACCACGGACACGGGGATTTTCAATCCCCTGCTCTACCGACTGAGCTATCCGGGCAACAATGGATGCACATTAAACACGATTTACGATTATCAGTCAATCCCTTTTGTAAGATATTTTTAAAAACATGTATTGTTTGGTTGAAAATTAGCTAATCATCTTCATATTAATAGCAAGTTTTTACTAATCTGTTTTTATGCTTATAGGAATTGTTGTATGCGATTTATTGGTTTTATTATCTTTTTTGTTTACGTTTATTTTGAGATCAGTTTTTTTATAGTAGTTGCAAATTCAATCGGTGTTTTTCTTGCTTTAGTTTGTATTATTGCAACATCAATTCTTGGTTTTTCATTAGTTAAAACTCAGGGGGTAAAGAATTTTAGTATTATGAAGCAAAAGATAGCTAATAATCAAAATCCTAAAGATGAAATCATTAAAAGTGTCGCCTTGCTTTTTTCCGGTTTTTTACTACTTATTCCAGGGTTTTTGACCGATATTTTAGGTGCTGTGCTATTAATTCCTAATGTTCAAGAGCATATTATGAGGTTTCTTGTTCGAAAAATGCCAATTAAATCAAGATTTGTATCATCACAAACATTTGACCAGAATAATGATATTATTGAAGGTGAGTTTAAATACAAAGATGACGAATAATCAATCAATTAAACTTTTTTTTATTTTATCCTCTTGAAGATTTTAAAATAACCCCCATGTAAAGTGAACTATATTATAAAATCGTAATTTTATGATTTATTTTTAATAATTATCTATTTAAAAATTAGTGCTAGGAGATAACTAATGAAAATTCGTCCATTGCATGATCGTGTGATCATTAAACGCAAAGAAGTAGAATCAAAATCAGCTGGCGGTATTGTGTTAACTGGTTCGGCTGCAGGTAAATCAACTCGTGGTGAGGTTTTAGCTGTAGGTAATGGTCGCATTTTAGAAAATGGCCAAGTTCAACCATTAGATGTTAAAGTTGGTGATATCGTGATTTTTAATGAAGGATATGGCGTTAAAACAGAAAAAATCGATAATGAAGAAGTGCTTATCTTATCAGAAAGCGATATTTTAGCCATTGTTCAAGCATAATTAGTAAATAGTTTAACTTATATACAGAATTTAGGAGAAAGACGAAAATGGCAGCTAAAGATGTAAAATTTGGTAATGACGCTCGTGTTAAAATGCTTCAAGGCGTTAATGTGTTAGCTGATGCAGTTAAAGTGACTTTAGGTCCAAAAGGTCGTAATGTAGTATTAGATAAATCATTTGGTGCACCAACCATTACTAAAGATGGTGTTTCTGTTGCTCGTGAAATCGAATTAGAAGATAAATTCGAAAACATGGGTGCACAAATGGTTAAAGAAGTTGCATCTAAAGCAAATGATGCAGCAGGTGACGGTACAACTACTGCAACAGTACTTGCTCAAGCAATTGTTAATGAAGGTTTGAAAGCGGTTGCTGCAGGTATGAATCCAATGGATTTAAAGCGTGGTATTGATAAAGCAGTTGTTGCAGCTGTTGAAGAGCTTAAAAAATTATCTTCTCCTTGCGCTGATTCTAAAGCTATCGCTCAAGTAGGTACTATTTCTGCTAACTCTGATGAAACAGTTGGTACTTTAATCGCTCAAGCAATGGAAAAAGTGGGTAAAGAAGGTGTTATCACTGTTGAAGATGGTACTGGTTTACAAGATGAACTTGATGTTGTTGAAGGTATGCAATTTGACCGTGGTTACTTATCTCCATATTTCATTAATAAACCAGAAACAGCAACAGTTGAATTAGACAATCCATATATTTTATTAGCTGATAAAAAAGTTTCTAATATCCGTGAATTATTACCAGTTCTAGAAGCTGTTGCTAAAGCAGGTAAATCATTATTAATTATTGCCGAAGATGTTGAAGGTGAAGCGTTAGCAACATTAGTAGTTAACACTATGCGTGGTATTGTTAAAGTTGCTGCGGTTAAAGCACCTGGTTTTGGTGATCGTCGTAAAGCAATGTTACAAGATATTGCAATTTTAACTGCGGGTACTGTGATTTCAGAAGAAATTGGTTTAGAGCTTGAAAAAACAACACTTGAAGATTTAGGTCAAGCAAAACGTGTTGTTATCAATAAAGATAATACGACTATCATTGATGGTGTTGGTGAAGAGTCTTTAATTTCTGCTCGTGTTGAACAAATTCGTAAACAAATTGAAGAGTCAACTTCTGATTACGATAAAGAAAAACTTCAAGAACGCGTTGCTAAACTTGCTGGTGGTGTTGCTGTTATTAAAGTTGGTGCGGCAACTGAAGTTGAAATGAAAGAGAAAAAAGCACGCGTTGAAGACGCGTTACACGCAACTCGTGCAGCGGTTGAAGAAGGTGTTGTTGCTGGTGGTGGTGTTGCTTTAGTTCGTGCAGCATCAGCAATTTTAGACCTTAAGGGCGCTAACGAAGATCAGAACGTAGGTATTAAAGTTGCACTACGTGCTATGGAAGCTCCATTACGTCAAATCGTTACTAACTGTGGTGAAGAAGCGTCAGTTGTAGTTAATGCTGTTAAAGGCGGTAAAGGTAACTATGGTTATAATGCTGCTACTGAAGAATATGGCGATATGATTGCAATGGGTATTTTAGATCCAACTAAAGTAACTCGTAGCGCATTACAATATGCTGCGTCTGTTGCTGGTCTTATGATTACAACTGAATGTATGGTAACTGACCTACCTAAAGATGATAAAGCTGATTTAGGTGCTGCTGGTGGTATGGGCGGCATGGGTGGTATGGGTGGTATGATGTAATTCTACCGTTAATACAACAGATACATTTCAATATAAACCACTCGTTATGCGAGTGGTTTTTTTATAAACTCCTTTCTTTTATTTTGTATTTATTTGTTATTTTCTAGTATTAATTGCTGTTTTTACTTGTCAAAATAAAATGTTAAATAGATAATAAAATGATAAAAAAACGTAACTTATCTTGTGGTAAGAGTAGATTAGTTTTACAAACTTTATCCCTTTTATTGAAAATAGGGGTAAAAATAGGTAAGTAATAATTAAATATAGAAATAATAAGGAAAGAAATAATGAGTGTATCTTCAAGAAAAAAAGTGGCTAGTATAGAACAAAATGATTACGCGGCTAGACAACGACAAAAAACAACTAAAACAGAAAGCCCACTAGATAACATTAAAGATAATACTTTTTTTAAAGTTATTTTTTCAGATAGCCTTTCACTTGAACAAAAAGTAGAAGAAGTCACTCATATTTTAGAATTTACTGATAATAAAGAGGCTGATAGAGCTAAAATTCAAGAATTTGATACTTTTAAAGAATATTTGCAATCCATTTCAGAAGAGATGTCTAAGCAACGTATCGAAATGACCGATACCGAAGTGTTTGCTGAGTTACAAAGAGTTTATGCGGATTTTAATAATGATCTTAATGACTTTATTGAAAAAATCAAACCTCTTACCGAACTTACCGATGCGCTGTATAACTTACGCCAAAATGGTGAAACTCGCAATGCTTTAGCTCAAATCAAAGCCGATCAAGAATGGGATGAAGAAAAAGCGGAACAAAAAATCAATGTTCAAAGCAAAATTACCAATATAGAAAAACAAATATCTGACTTACAAAAAGAAATAGTGTTATTGCAGCAGGATAAAAAATTCTTTGGTCTTGGACAAATTAAAGCAGCATCAAAAGAAAAAATTGATATTAATGAAGAAAAAATAGCCAAGTTAAGAGATCAAATACAAAATAAACATAAAGAGTTAAATGATATCCAAACAGAAATTACTCAGCGCCATGAGCAACGTACCGAATCAATGGATGTTGAAAAATTAAAAGAGTTACTGAATTTAACCTCAGAACAGCATACATTGCGTCAGGCCGATATGGTTGAATCAGCGTTAAAATTTGTTAATCAAGGTAAAGAGCGTTTTGGTGCGATTCGTAATCATCTTGAGAAAATGGTTAAACAAATTGAAGGACTTAGCGACAATAATGGCAATATGATACAAATTTATGCCATTATGAATGAAGCCACTAAAAAAGTTGAAAAAGTACATCGGGAACGTAGAGAGGAACTTGAAAATAAAGATGTTGGCGATAATCTATTAGAGTCAATGAAGCTTGATGAAGCAAGACGTAATTTAGATGAACATATTGACACAGTGTCAACTGCAACAGTTGATACCATGCAAACTTATGGTGAATTAACAACTGAAGCCATCAAAATTCGCAATATGCAAGCAGCAACCAAAAAACAAGTTGAAAGCGCAAGAGCAATGCATTCACGAGGTATTGCATCTGTAGCCTCTCAACTTAGTGTTGTGGTAACAGCTGTTAATTCCGCTGCAATTAATGAAGCACAATCAATGGCGAGTAATACTTTAGCCGAAATGACACGAGTCACAAACGATATTGCAAAAAATGAAGCAATACGAATTGCAACTGGGCGTGATGAAATTAATAATGATTTAGAAGCTATGTTACAAAACTTAGCAGAATTTGGTGATACCCAAAGAGAGGCGACTGAAATTACTCGCTCAGCACTAGAAACAATGCGTGCGAATTTAGATGAAATTGAAAAAATGTCTAAAGACGTTCAAAACGATACGCGTGAATTTATTGCGGTGACAGGTGATGTTTTATCAGAAAAATCTGAAACCAAAAATGAAAGCACTAGTGGCACAACGTCCCCCTTTAAACTGTAATAAAGGAATGCATAATGTTATTAGTTAGAGGGCGTGAATATTTAGCGCAGTATCCTAATTTTACTTTAGTTGGCAGGGAGCATGATTTAGAACGAATATCGTCTATTCTTATTCGAAAATCATCCAACTCACTTTTATTAACAGGACCTGCAGGGGTAGGTGTTTCAATGCTTACCCTTGGTTTACAAGCTATTAAAAGTAGCCCCGATACACCGTTTGATTTGATTGTAAAAAAGCTATTTTGGTTGAATTGTGATGCACTATTTTCGAGTGGTGACAGCGCTAAGATTAATAATGAGTTTCAAAGTATCTTAAAAAAGTTAAAGCAAACGCCTGAATCTGTGCTAATTATTACCGATACGGCTAATTTTTTAGAGGGAGCACATAATACAGGTAATGCTCATTTTATCAATGCGTTAAATAACGCCGATAAATCAAGTAATTTTCAAGTTATTTTAGAAGTGCGAGACGATAAGCTTAGTAGTGTATTAAAAGCTAGTACCAAAATGCCAGAACTTTACACACTTTACGATGTTAAAGAACCGGTGGGAGATGATTTGAAAGCGATTGTCTCAGTGGTAGCAAAAGACCTTTCTGAACATCATAAAATTCAAATTACTGAAGATGCTATTGATGAAGCTATACACTTAACCAGTAAGTATCGTGATAGTTTAGGTTTGGGAGGAGCACAACCTCAAAGAGCAATTTCATTGCTAGATCGCGCACTGGCTAGTTACCGACAACTTACGCATAAACAGCATCCTAAAATTGTTGAATTAATGGATAAGATTGCAAAAAGTACTAATGAAGTGGAACAACAAGATTTGCAACAACAACTTGAGCAATGGCAAAAAGATTGGCAAGAATTAAAGTCAGAAATTAATAAAACTTATCAATATCAACGTGATGCTGAAACATTACGTTTCCAATTGCAAGATGAAATCACTCAATTGCAAGAAGAAGAGGATAACAGCAATAATTCACAACCAACTACCATAAAGACATTTGCTCAATTTACTGCTGGTGGATTTGATTCGCCTGCAGTGGCTAAATTAAAAGAAAAGATTCGACAAATCGATACAGAAATTGCTCAGAATAACAATCAACATCAAAAATTGGTGATGTTAGCCAATAAAGATTTGAGGCTTAATCGTCAAGAGGTGATTACTGAATTTAGTAAAGTTTCAGGAATTCCTGCAAATAAACTTGATGAAAATGAAGTTGAAAATTTGATTAATTTGGAAGCAAATTTATTATCACGAATCTTTGGTCAAGATAGTATTGTTAAACATGTTGCTAATTCAGTAAAAGTTGCTAAAGTCGATGAACTAGAAGAATCGGGTCCTGCGATGTCCTACTTGTTTTTAGGGCCATCAGGGGTGGGTAAAACCGAAATGGCTAAAGCATTAGCGAAGTATGTCTATGGTGATGAAAAGTCATTAGTTCGTTTTGATATGTCTGAATACATGGAAAAACACGCTGTCGCTAAATTGATTGGTGCACCACCAGGATATGAAGGATTTGAAGCTGGCGGTATATTAACTAACTCAGTTAGAGCAAAACCCGTTGGTATCTATCTATTTGATGAGATAGAAAAGGCTCATCCTGATGTATTTAATATCTTTTTGCAGATTTTGTCAGATGGTCGGTTAACCGATAATGTTGGTCGAACAGTCGATTTTTCTGATATTATGATTATTATGACTTCAAATATCGGACAACCTTACTATTTAGATCCTAACCTTACAGATGAAGAAGCTCGTGGATTGGCGACAAATGAACTCAATAATACTTATCGTTCGGAATTACTTAATCGGTTTAATGGTCGTGAAAATATTCTCCATTTTAAACGTTTGCCTATGGAAGTAATTGAGCAGATTATTTGTCGCGAAATTAATAAGTTGAATCAAGCATATCAGCATCGAGGTTTTACTATAGAAATATCTGATTCTAGTATAAGTGCATTTTGCCATGATCATTACGATTTAATTCGTGGTGCTAGGGGATTACCTGGTTATATTAAAACGAATATTAGGCCATTTATCGTAAATCATATTTTACAAAACCCTAATGATAAAGGTATATTCAGTGCAGTTTATAATCAACAAACCCATAGCTTTGATATGACATTTTGTAAAATTTAAAAAAGTATGAAATAGATTTTTTTATAAACTGTTACCAATAAGGTAACAGTTTATTTCTAAATTAGTATGGTTTACTTTAATTTTATCTTTTAACTAGTTGAAAAATTATAATACTTTTTAAGATAAAAGGTGTCATTAGATAAAGAGAGAAAAAGGCTAATTAATTAGATGTTGATAAAGAGTGATTACACCGATCGAAATAAGCACTATCCCACCCAAAAACTCAGCCCGTTTACCAATTAAACAGCCCATTTTTTTCCCTAGCAATAATCCAATCGTCACCATAATACACGTTGCTATCCCAATCATTCCTGCTGCAAAATAAATATTAACACTTGCTAATGCTAACCCTACGCCGACAGCAAATGCGTCGATACTGGTTGATATTGCCGTAAAAATTAACATCAAAAACGATTTTTTAGATGATATACTTTTATCATCTTGGCAATCATCTGGCTTTTTAAAGCTGTTATAGATCATGTTAGTACCTAAAAATAGCATAACAGCAAAAACAACCCAATGATCCCATTGCTCAACATATTGAAGTGCGATATAACCAACTAGCCAACCAAGTAATGGCGTAATAGCCTCGACAATACCAAATAAGATACCAACTTTTAAAGCACCTAAAAACGGCATTGATTTAAGTGATATTCCCCGACATACAGCGACAGCAAAGGCATCGGTTGACATAGCCAGTGCCAGTAATAAAATAGCAAAAAAACTCATGACATATACTCTTGCTTTAAATTATTGTGATTATTTATTTTTTATTATAGAAAATAAATAATTTGCGATTTTTATATCGCCTTTATTTTGATAAAGTTCAGCTGTTTTTTTTACATTTTCTCGACGGTTTGCATCGTATTGAAAAAGTTGCTTAAACATCAAATCAGCTGTTTTTCGATCATTGTTTTGGATTGCACAATAGCCATACTGTTCATAAGCATCGGCTTTCCAACGGTGGCGATCTAAATCAAGACTTTGTTGAAATTGTTTTTTAGCCTCTTGATAACGCTCTCGTCCGCATAAAAAAGATCCGTAATGAACATGATATAATCCGTTACCTGGTTGCATTAGTGTAATGCGTTCGTAAATCATTTCGGCTTCGTTATATTCACCCACATGTTGATCAAACATAGCCATCGCCAACATGACTTGAGGATTGTTTGGTGAGTATTGCGCTGCTAATTTTAGATTATAATGTGCTGCTTTAACGTTTTCTTCTGATTCATTTGCTTTAGCAAGATAACCCAACCCAAGTCGCATTCTTGCTAAAGCGGCTTTTTCTGGGTCAAATTCATCACTATTTTTCATTTGACAGCCAGATAGTATGATTATCAAAAAACAGCTAAATATAATTAACAGTTTTTTCATTTATCCTTCCTTTTTTCTTTATACAAATGTAGTCTTATATAGTTTGTTGGATAATGTTTTGTTTTTTATAAAGTGTTCTTTTTGTACGATCAACAACCTCACCAGCTAATTGACCGCATGCGGCATCGATATCATCTCCACGTGTTTTACGGACAATGACTGTAAATCCATATCCCATTAATGTTTTCATAAAACGATCAATACGAGTATTTGAACAACGTGAATAAGGTGCGCCAGGAAACGGGTTCCAAGGAATTAAATTAATTTTACTAGGTACATTTTTTAGAAATGTAGCAAGTTCATGAGCATGCTCAACGCTATCGTTAATTTGATTAAGTAGTACATATTCAATCGTTACCTTACCGTGATTTGCATTTGAAGTAGAAAGATAACGCAAAATAGAATCACGTAACATTGCCATGTTATATTTTTGATTTATTGGCATAATTTCACTACGAATCTTATCATTTGGTGCATGAAGTGAGATAGCTAATGCAACATCAATCATACCTGCCAATTTATCCAAAGCTGGAACAACACCAGATGTAGAAAGGGTTACTCGCCTTTTGGATAAACCATAGCCAAAATCATCTAACATAATTTCCATGGCGGGGGCAACATTAGATAGATTGAGTAATGGTTCACCCATTCCCATCATAACTACATTGGTAATAGGTCTATCGGCTAATTTTCCCGTTACACCAATCGCATTTGATGCACGCCATACTTGACCAATAATTTCAGAGACCGTTAAATTTCGATTAAACCCTTGTTGAGCTGTTGAGCAAAATTTACACTCTAATGCACAACCTACTTGTGACGAAACACACAACGTTGCTCGATCTCGCTCTGGTATATAAACAGACTCGATCATCTGGTTATTACCCACATCAAGAGCCCATTTTATTGTGCCGTCAGATGAACGTTGTTCTATGGCAATTTTTGGAGCTTTAATTTCTGTCAAAGTTTTTAATTGTTCTCGTAGTTTTTTGTTGATATCGGTCATTTGATCGAAATCATCTATTCCAAAGTGATAAATCCATTTCATCACTTGATCGGCTCTAAATGGCTTTTCGCCTAGTGAAATAAAAAATTCTCTTAATTGCTTGCGCGTAAAATTGAGTAAATTTATTTTTTCGTTACTTGAATTCATTGTTGTTAGGTTCATTGCGTTTGGAGAGTCTGAACAAGCAGACATGTTGGATGTACATGATGTTGACATAAGGCCTCGTTTTTACACATTATGGCTATTTCAATTTTTAGGGAAAAGATTATACTGGTTTTTACCTTATCTTGCTATTAAAGAATCGATGTAATATTTAAGATGAAAATAAAACCAACAAAATTAAATATATTTTTTATTTTAATTCAGACAGTAACATTACTTTTCTATTCGAGTTTTACTATGGCACAAACAATTCCATTAAATAAACTAACCGGGCAATTTGATGAAAAAAAGGACAGTGATTTTGTTGCATTGGACTCGACCGAATTACTTGTTAATAAAAAAGGAATGTACCTGCAAAGAGAAGCAACTGAGCAGTTAATAAAGGCTTTTAAAGACTTTAGAAGTACGCATCCAAATATTCCTTTTATAGTGGTAAGTGCAACGCGTAATTACACTTACCAAAATGGAATTTGGCAACGAAAATGGGATACTTTATCAGCTAAATTCAACAATCCCCAAAAAATTGCCGAGGAAATTTTAAAATATTCATCAATGCCTGGTACATCAAGGCATCATTGGGGGACTGATGTTGATATTACTAGCGTTTCTTCGGAATATTTTAGAAATGATAAAAAAGGAATTATTCTTTATAAGTGGCTTCAAGAGAATCTACCAAAATATGGTTTTTGCCAAGCATTTAATAGTGGTAGAAAAGGCGGATATCAACTTGAAGAATGGCACTGGTCATATCAGCCCATTGCTAGCCAATATATTACACAATATAAAGCCATATTAGAGAGTGATCCAAACGTTATCATGAAAACATTAAACTTTATTGGTCACGATAAAATCAGACTAGAAAGCTTAGTTAAAGAGTATGTATTAACTGTTAATAACGATTGTTACTAACTCTTATTAAAGCTTTCTCCAATAAGGTAAACATATTGTTACAATAAGCCCTCCGCCATCACGATTTGTTGCTTGAATAGTACCGTTATGCATAATAACGGTCTTTCTTGCTATCGCAAGTCCTAATCCATAACCTTTACCCAATTGAGGAGACTGAATACGGACAAATGGTTCAAAGATACTGGATAATTTATTTTCTTCAACACCAGGACCACGATCTTTAACTTCAATTTGTAAATATTTACCCGTTTCTTTTAACGAAACGTCTACAGCTTGTCCAGATGTTGAAAAACGAATAGCATTACGAATAATGTTTTCAACTGCACGCCGAATTTGCTCTGAATTCCCTTTAACAATAGAATGTGTTATCGGTGATAAATTGAAATGTACATCAATTAACTGATGATTAGCTTCATAATTAGCATCATTTATCACCACACTAATTAAGTCTTTTAAATCAAAATACTCATCGGTACGATTATTCATTTCTGCACGAGAATAATTTAGAATCTCTCCAATCAACTGATCTAACCGTTCTGATTCTAATTCAATTCTAGCTAAAGCTGTATCAATATTTTGTTTATTCTGTTGAGCAAGTCCAATTGCTAACTGCAAACGAGCTAGTGGAGTTCTAAGTTCATGAGAAACGTCATGAAGAAGGGATTGACGATCAGAGAGCAAAATATTGAGTTGTTCAACCATCATATCAAAATCTTTACCAAGCTCACTTAATTCATCGCGACGAGGTTTTAATTTATTGAACAATCTAACAGAAAGATCACCTTGGGATACTCTAAAAAAACCTTGCCTTAATAGTCTCATTGGTCTGGTTAGGTTCCAAGCTAAAAAGAGGCTAAAAACAAGGCCAACACATATTCCAAGTAATACAATTGTCATTGGCATATTGAATAATGCTTTTGTATCATGATCATCCTTATCCTCTTTAAATGAAACTGAATAAAGCGTTCCGTCTGGTGCTGCGGCCATGCGTTGATAAGCATATGTTGGGGTTTCTAATTCATCGTTTAGAATATTGACTTGTTCATTAAATGGGGAAACTAATTTTATTGACAGTAAAGTTTTTTCTCGCTCAGGTAAGTGTGCTATAAAATTAAGCGTTTCATCTTCACCTGCCACATGTAATAACTGAGCAATCATATCGACTTTTGTCGGCATATGATTGAGGAATCTTTGATTTTTATTTCCTACATAAATAGAAAATGCAATCCAAGTTAACTGGAAGGTAAGATAAAAAATAACCCCAAATATAATAAGTATTTTCCAAAATAATCGACGATTCATATCAAGCCTATCAGGTTATTAACGGATACGGTAACCGACAGCTCGAATAGTCTCTATCGCTACATCATTTTGTGCAATTTGGTGTAGTTTTTGACGAATATTACTAATGTGCACATCGACACTACGATCGTAAAGCTCACGAGCTCTACCTAATCCGACTTCAGATAGTTCTTCTTTCGTAACTACTCGTTCGTTATGTTTTACAAGTAATACTAACAAATTAAACTCGGTTGACGTTAAGTCAATAACTTGTCCATTCCAAGTACATAATCGTTGTGGTAAATCTAATGTTAAACCATTAAAATGGTATTTTTTATCATCGACCGTTTCTACTGCACGTTCATCAAATCGGCGTAGAACAGCACGTAGTCTTGCTAATAATTCACGAGGGTAACATGGTTTAGGGATATAGTCGTCAGCACCTAATTCTAACCCTAAAACGCGATCGATATTATCGCCTTTAGCTGTTAACATAATAACAGGCATATTACATTGTTGACGTATACTTTTAAGAACATCAATTCCATTAATATCGGGTAACATTATATCTAAAATTGCAGCACGATATTTTCCTGATAATGCTTCATCAATGCCATCTTTACCCAAATAAACACTCTTGGTATTAAAACCTTCATTAGTCAAATATTCGCTAAGCATTTGTGATAATTCAACATCATCATCAATTAATAAAATATTTATCATAATCGCCACCATAATCTAATTTTAGGTCTTTACATTATTGCAATAATAAAAAAAAGTCAGGTATTTTTACTAAAATATTACATATTTTAAACTATTCCTGATTATTTAATTTACTATCTAATTATACAAAGAAGTTTGAGATTAATTTTATGTTTTAGTATATATTTTCAACATTATCTAAAAGAAAAATACCATTATCAGCTCACTTTAAAAAAAATACTATTCAATCTTGAAATAAGAATAAACTAAAACAAAATCTATATCATTTGAAAAATAGTCTTACTACTAGCATTTCTATTAATAATATGGAGATAAAAAATAAAACAACAAGTAGTATGAAAGTCAATATTTACAAAATTTGATTACAATTTAAGGTATTTCGTTTATCAAATTTTATACCTTTAACGCTTTTTATGTAATCAATTGGTGAGTTTTTTAAAAATTATACTGGACAATATCATTTTTTATGCGTAATATTTCGTCCTGCTTCTATGGTGGCTATAGCTCAGTTGGTAGAGCCCTGGATTGTGATTCCAGTTGTCGTGGGTTCGAATCCCATTAGCCACCCCATTTAGTAGAGAAAAAATCTAACGGCGAGTAGCGCAGCTTGGTAGCGCAACTGGTTTGGGACCAGTGGGTCGGAGGTTCGAATCCTCTCTCGCCGACCAATTTTCAATAAAAAAGCCTGCTCAACTGAGCAGGCTTTTTTATTATTACCTTCTTTTATAAACAACTAAAAATATTGTTCACTTTTCACTATAAATTTCATTCAAAGTTACTGCTTTGCTCTATTTTTTTTTATGACTTAGTTTATTGATGCTGAAAATTGTGATCAAGGCAACAATATTGGCACTAAAATCTAGTAACATGTATTTTTTTGTTTCTTTCTTTCCTATTGTTATGTAGATTTAGATACATATCTTGGATAAATAGATCCAAATAAAGTGGGAAGTATCTATGGAATATCGTGATATTGCTTCTAGAACTTATGTCGAAGAACAAATTAAGGCAAATCCATCTATTGTTAGTAGAATATCAACAGAAAGAGGACTTGCTGAATACTTTAATGTTAGTCGAACAACAGTGAGAAAAGCATTAAATGACTTAATAATGGAAGGTCATTTATTCCATAATGGGAAGAACTTAGAATGGAGCCAAGTTTTTGAGATAAACATGTTGAAAATGTCTTCATTTAGTGAAGAAGTAAAAAAAAGCGATAGGGCCCAAACAAAAATAAGAGTTCTTTCTAACCAAATAATTAGAATGCCCGAGGAACTGAGAACATTTTTTGGTTCAAATGAGCAATTAACTAGAATTATACGGCAACGTTTATTGGATGAGTTTCCGTTATCCTACGAAATCACCTATTTATCATCTAATAAGTTCAGAAATTTAGATCAAGTAGATTTAAATGATGTTTCTCTATATCAATTTTTGAAAGAGCACTACCATCTTGTACCTAGTCACGGACGTGAGGAAATCAGTTGTGAGGTTGCAATCGAAGATAAAGCTATGTATCTACAAGTGATTGAAGGCACACCGATTTATAAAGTATCTAGTAGTAGTTTTGATGCTAATTTTCATCCTTTTGAATATACTATTCAATATTTAGTCGGAAATAAATTTAGATATCATTTATCTGCTGAAAATATTTTTGATTACAAGGAAAAATGTGAATGAGTTTGTTTGAAAAAATAGCTGCTCATTTAATGGAGCAAATTAATACAGGACAATATGGTGTAGGTTCGGAATTACCTCCAGAAGGAAAGCTACAAAAAGATTATAACGTAAGCAGAACAACTATTCGAAAAGCAATTGATCTATTAGTTGATAAAAATATGGTTATTAGAAAAAAAGGTATTGGTTTGTTTGTTGCACCAACACTTTCTACTCAAACTATTCTAAAAATGACAGGTATTATTAAACCCCATACTTATCAAAGCCATAAAAAAGTTATTAAAGAATTTTATCTAAGACAAGCTGGAAATTACTATAGTCAATTATTAAAAATAAAATCAGCAGAACTGATTTATTACATTAGTTTTTTAGAAGTCTCTGATAGAAGTGTAGTGAAAGAGATTTTTTTATTACCTCTTTGCTATTTTCCAGACTTTCAAATTTCTATAATAAAAGTGCTTTCAGCACTTGAAATCACTAACTCTGGAAAGAAAAAAGTAGATAAATTAAAGCAAGATTTGCAGTTAATTGTAGCTAATGCTGAATTAGCTAAACAGTTTCAATGCAAAATAAATGACCCATTATTTAAAATATCTAACTACTATTTTGATATTAATAGCGAACCAATAGCCATTGAGCTCAAGTTTTCTTGCAATACCAAATATGTAGTTGATTTTACCTAGGAGGTATACCAATGATTAAATTATTACGCGTCGATCACCGCTTATTGCATGGTCAAGTTGTTGTTTCATGGTTCGAAAGTGTTGGAGCAAATACGATTTTAGTTGCTAACAATATTGTTGCAAATGACGAATTACGAAAGTCTGCTATTCGTTTAGCTAAACCTGAAAATGCAAAATTAGTGATGAAATCAATAGATGACAGTATAGATGCCATTAATTCGGGCATAACAGATAAGTATCAAATGCTAATTGTTGTAGAATCTGTTGCTGATGCTGAAAAATTAATACGGGGAACGCAAGGTAAAATAATAAGCCTAAATTTAGGAGGGACTAAACCACGAGAAGGAACTAAAAATTATTCTAAAACCATTAACCTAAATGATATAGAAGCAGATTTATTAACAGGATTGCAACAAGATGGTGTTGATGTCTACATTCAGCAAGTTCCAAATGAAACAAAGCAAAAATTTGAGAAATAGTCTAGAGGGAACAAAAAATGAGCATAGAATTAACAGCCGTTTTTTTAGCTTTAATTGCGATGTTAGCAAATGGTGAATACCTTTTAGGTTCATCAATGTTATCTAGACCATTAGTTACTTGTACCTTAGCTGGTTTGGTCATGGGGGATATTACACAAGGTATTATTATTGGAGCAACATTAGAATTAGCTTTTGTTGGATCGTTTTCTATTGGTGCATCTATACCTCCTGAAATTATTTCTGGAAGTGTGTTAGGTACTGCTTTTGCTATTGGTGCGGGTAAAAGTACAGAAATTGCTTTAACATTAGGTATTCCAATTGCTTCATTAGTTTTATTAGTCAAAAATTTATGTTTTCTTTTTATCCTTCCTTATTTTGTTCATAAAGCTGATAAATATGCATCTGAAGGTAATGGTAAAGGTATGGATAGAATGAATTTATTAGGTGGATTTTTTTCTGTTAATCTTCCAATAGGCTTAGTTGTAGGCTTATCCTATTTATTTGGTAGCTCAGCTGTCAATGATTTATTAGAAGTAATTCCAAAATTTATTATTGATGGTTTAGGTATTGCAACGGGCTTACTACCTGCGTTTGGTTTTGCTATGTTAATGAAAATAATGATAAAAAAAACAAATGCAACCTTTTTTATCTTTGGTTTTGCTTTAGCCGTATATATGAAGGTACCTGTTACTGGGGTTGCAATTTTTGGCGCTTGTATCGCTTTAATTTTGACCGGTTACTCTGCATTTAATGGGAAAAAAGACGTAATAGAAGATGGTAACCAGAAGTTAAATAATAATATGGATAACACTGTAAATGTGCAGGAGATCAATTATGAAAATGAAGAATTCTAAATTAATAACTAATAAAGAATTGACAAGGACGTTCTGGCGGTCTTTTACCGCTGAATGGTCATGGAATTACGAACGACAAATGAATTTAGGCTATTCCTATGCCATGCGTCCAGCTTTAGAAAAAATATATGGTGATAATAAAGAAAAATTAACTGATGCTTATCAAAGGCACTTAGAATTTTACAATATCACACCATGGTTAATTACCTTCCCTTTAGGGATTTCTATTGCTATGGAAGAGCAAAACGCTACAGATAGTGATTTTGATAAAAGCTCAATTAATGATGTGAAAATTGCATTGATGGGACCATTAAGTGGTTTAGGTGATTCATTTTTTTGGGGAACATTACGTGTTATCGCAACTGGTATAGGTACTTCATTAGCTCTTGAAGGTAATATTTTAGGACCTCTTTTATTTTTATTAATTTTCAACATTCCTGCGATGTTAGCTCGTTATTTTGGTTTGTTAATAGGGTATAACATTGGTACATCGTTTATTGAAAAAGTTCAAAAGACAGGCTTGATGGATAAATTATCCTATGGTGCATCGGTTTTAGGACTTTGTGTAGTAGGTGCGATGGTGGCTACGATGGTAACATTAAATATGCCGCTAAAAATAGGTTCAGGCACAGATGCTTCGTCGTTACAAGATATCTTTGATGGGATTATACCTCAAATTCTTCCTTTATTGTTTACAGTGTTTATTTTTGCGTTAGTTAAGAAAGATATTAAGGCTCATTGGATTCTTTTATTAATTGCCTTTATTGGTATTTTTGGTGCTTGGAGTGGGATATTGGGATAACAAGGAAAAAAAATGAAAAGCATTGCTGATTATGTTGAGTTAGAACCTGAATATTATCAAAGTATTCTAAATAATTATCAAACACTATTTTGTAGTACTATTGATTTAACTGGGATTAAAAAACTTAATTCAATTGTTATATTTGCTACAGGATCTAGTGCTAATGCAGCTTATGGTGCAAGACCTTTAATGAGCAAGTTATTAAAAATACCTGTCTATATTGAAGATCCATCAATGGCCGCTAATTATTTATATTATGATGATCCTAATACCTTATATTTTGCTATTTCGCAAGGAGGGGAGAGTTACTCAACCATTCACTTGGTCGAACAATTTGTTAATAACAACCAAACTATTTATACCCTTACGAGCAATCCCAAAAGTCCATTATATAAGGTAAGTAACCATGTGTTATCTATGGGAATACCTATTGAAGAAATGCCATATGTTAGTGCTGGTTATAGTGTGACTATTCTTGATTTAATGTTAATCACTTTAACTATTGGTCAAAAAATAGAGTGTTTGAATAGTGAACAATTTGAATTTTATTTCAAGCAGATACAAAAAATTACTCAATCATTACCTCAAATTATTAAACAATCAAAAGATTGGGTTAATCGACATGAGAATCTTTTTTATCGTGCTGAAAGAATCATTCTGATTGGTTATGGAGCAACTTATGGTGTAGCTAGAGAAGGAGAAACCAAATTTACAGAGACAGTACGAAATAGTGCTTTTGGTAAAGAACTAGAAGAGTACATGCATGGTCCGTACTTAGGTTTACATTCTGATGATTGTATTATCTTTATCGAACCACATGGTCGTTTAGTGAAAAGATCGGAGAGTTTAAAAGAATTTTTAAATCAATATGTTCCAAATATTTCAACTATTTATGCACATAACGCGAGTGGTTTAGGAGTATGTGATTTATGCCTAAATATTGAATGTGATGAACTATTAACTTCATTATTTATGACTATTCCTATTCACTTATTAAGCTATCAGATATCGCAATTAAAAGGCTACAATCTTGAAAAATCGACATATCCAGAATTTGACCAAATAACAAAATCTAAAATTAAAAGGATTACAAAATGAGAAAATTTGACGAACAAAAAGAACTAGACAGTATGAATGGAGCATTAGCTTTACGCCCTAAAATTAATCAATTTATTGATCAAATCCACAAACGTGGTTATAGCAATGTTTGTTGGTTGGGTATTGGTGGTACTTATGCATCTTCAATGCAAGCTGTTGTACATATGAAGGAAAAATCGGCTATTGAGACTTTTATTCAACATGCTGCAGAGTACTTAGTAACCGGTAATAAGAGAATTACTAAAGACACATTAATTATTATTTCATCTGTAACGGGTTCAACCCAAGAAGTAGTTCAAGCTATCGATAAGATTCAAAAAGAAGTTGGAGCTACAGTGTTAGCTTTTTTAGATAAAGCAGACTCTCCATTAGGAAAAATGGTTGATCATGTTATTTCTTATCCAATGAATGAACAATTAAAATTCTTTATGACAGCTGATCGTTTAATGTTTTTAGCTGATGAGTTTCCTGATTATGATGAGTTTTATCAACAAATGGATCAGCACTTTGCTAAAAATATTGTTGCTGTTGCTAAAAAAGCTGATAAGTTTGGGCAAGAAGTGGCTGAAAAACATCATAATGATACGATGCATTATTTTGTTGGTGCGGGTAATCAATGGGGGGCGACTTATTCTCATGCAATGTGTTATTGGGAAGAGCAACATTGGCTACGTTCAAAATCTATTGAGTCAGCTGAATTTTTCCATGGTACACTAGAAATTATTGATCGTGATACAGCTGTTACAGTGTATGTTGGTGAAGATACTCAACGCCCATTAAGCGAAAGGGTTGCAAAGTTTTTACCTAAAATTTGTGGAAATTACACTATCATTGATACTAAAGACTACGAACTACCAGGTATATCAGAAAAATATCGCGGTCATCTTTCTCCATTTGTTTTTCGTACTATTAATAATCGTATTGATGCATATGTTGAACATTTAAATCGCCATCCAATGACGATTCGCCGTTATTATCGTTGCTTGGATTATTAAGGAGAGTAATGTCAATGGTTGCGGTATTAATAAGTACTCATGGATCAACAGCTAACAGTATGATTGAAACGGTTGAAATGATTTGTGGTAAACAAGCTCAATGCGAGGCAGTGCCTTTTCTAATGGGGCAATCCTTAGATGATTTTCAACAGCAGATTGAGCAGAAGTTAGAAAAGTTAACCCGTGAAAGCTCTGATGTTTTATGTTTTGTTGATTTAAAAGGAGGGACACCGTTTAATACGGTGGTTAATTTGGTTTCTAAATATCCTCGATTAGAAGTTATAGCGGGTGTTAATATTCCAATGTTATTGACAACTTTTACGTTAAGAACCGATGACGAAAATAAACTGAATGATTTGCTATCAGAAGTAATTGATGCATCGGTAAAAAGTATTGAACGATATAACATTGTTTCAATAATGGATAATAAAAGTCAGGATGAGGATTTCTGATTTCATCCTATATTTTGTGTATTTCTATTTACAGGTGACAGTTAATTCTGTCACCAAATTCTATAATATTCCTATAAATAATTTAAATATTAATAGTGTTTATATCTTTGTCATATATCCATTTGCGCTAAATTAACAATCATTTGAATTTTATGATTAAGTTATTTATTTGAGTTCTTTTCAAGTTTTTTTATTCTTTTTCTTTCTTGTTTCTTTATTGCTCTTCTGTGTTTTTTATTATGTTCTTTATTATTTAATCGTTTTGTATTTTGTTCATCTTCACAATTATACATTTGATTATTTTGTATAATAAATAAAAGGGAATAAAACATCTGGCAAAACACATAAAATAGACAACTTTTTTACTCTGAATGTGCCAACACGCACGAAGAAGTATACCAACTAACAAAAATGTTAGACACATATAACCTGTTATAAATAAGTCGGCTAATAATCTGATCATTTTAGAAAATAAAATAGATAAAATTAATCAAAATGTTAGCGTAATAAATAAAATTATTCAGGAAAAGTATTTGGTACAGATGATGATTCGTTTTTTTGTTTGTTATTGTCGTTGTTTTGTCTTTCAATATATAACACCACGTTATTATTTACTCCTATCTAAAAATAATTCTTATCTTACTTGTTTTATGGTGATATTTTGTTTTAATAGATAAAATATTGCTTTATATAACCTCTACTTATTGGAAATAAATTATGAAAAATGTTGGTTTTGTCGGTTGGCGTGGAATGGTGGGCTCTGTGCTTATGCAACGTATGGTTGAAGAGCATGATTTTGATTATATCAATCCTGTTTTCTTTTCTACTTCTCAAGCGGGTCAAGCAGCCCCAACTTTTGGTGGAAAAACAGGTATATTACAAAGCGCAGATAATATTGATGCTTTAAAGGCATTAGATATTATTGTCACTTGCCAAGGTGGTGATTATACCTCAGAGATTTATGCAAAATTACGCGCAACAGGTTGGCAGGGGTATTGGATTGATGCAGCTTCAACGTTACGAATGGAAGATGATGCAATTATCGTTCTTGATCCTGTAAACAAAACTAACATTTATACCGCTTTAGATAGTGGTATTAAAACTTTTGTAGGTGGTAACTGTACGGTTAGTTTGATGTTAATGTCATTAGGTGGGTTATTTGCTGAAAATCTTATAGATTGGGTTTCTGTTTCGACTTATCAAGCGGCATCTGGTGGTGGTGCTCGCCATATGCGTGAACTATTAACGCAAATGGGTATGTTAAATGCCGAAGTAGCAAAAGAGCTACAAGATCCGCATTCCTCTATTTTGGATATTGAGCGTAAAGTGACACAAAAAATGCGTGATGGTAGTTTACCTACTGATAATTTCGGTGTGCCATTAGCAGGAAGTTTAATTCCTTGGATCGATAAAGCACTAGATAATGGACAAAGTAAAGAAGAATGGAAAGGGCAAGCCGAAACCAATAAAATTTTGGGAACAAGTCAGATTATTCCTGTTGATGGACTTTGTGTTCGTATTGGAGCTTTGCGTTGTCATAGTCAATCGTTTACGATTAAATTGAAAAAAGATATTAGTGTGCCAGAAATTGAAAAGCTTCTTGCTGCGCACAATGATTGGGTAAAAGTCGTTCCTAATGATCGCGAAATTTCAATGCGAGAATTAACCCCAGCAGCAGTTACTGGTACATTAACTACACCTGTTGGGCGTTTACGTAAATTGAATATGGGTAAAGACTATTTGTCTGCTTTTACTGTCGGTGACCAACTGTTATGGGGCGCTGCAGAACCACTGCGTAGAATGTTACGCATTTTAGCTTAATTTGTAGTAGCTCAAACTTAATTAAAAAAGCCCGAATTATCGGGCTTTTATATATGATAAGGTATACTATAGATTCTCTTCAAGTAGCGTCATCAGTAGTGAACCATTAAATAAAGCTTGTTGCACTAATGCAAATGCGCCAATTGCCGACTTATCATCTAACGGTGAGCAAGTAATAGTAAGGTTTTTGCGCAGATCTTCTAAACTTTGTGCATTTAGAGCGCTATTTACTGCATTTAATAGAATTTCAGGTGATTTAGTTATTTCACCTGCTAATACAATTCGTTGCGGGTTGAAAATATTAACCATGATGGCAACTGCTCTGCCAAGATTTTCGCCAGCATCTTTGACGAGTTTTATCGCTAGTTCATCACCTTGGTTTGCATATTGGCAGATATGATTGATATTGCACTGCTCGGCAGTAAGTTTTGAAATATAACCTTGTTCAATCATCTGTTTAGCACGCTGTTCAATGGCTTTATTAACGACACGATTTTCTAAGCAGCCGAAGTTACCGCAATGGCAACGTTCACCTAATGCATCTACTTGAATATGCCCTACTTCACAAGCGCTTTGATTGTGGTTTGTTAATAGTTGCTGATTAACAATAACACCAGATCCTACTCCTCGATGAACACGAATTAATATAGAATCATCGACATTTTGGGTTGATCCAAAATAACTTTCAGCTAATGCTAAGCTTTGAATATCATTCCCAACAAAAATGGAAACATTAAAGTGTTTTTGTAGTATGTTGGCTAAAGCCCATTCTTTTACTTGAATATGTGGCGTATAACGGATAATACCATTGACTGAATCAATTAATCCCGGTAATACAATCGATATCGCGACTAAACATTTTATTTTCTTGCTATTTTCTTGAATAAAACCTTCAAGTAATGCAATTAAATAGTCTTGCACCTGTTGCTCGGTAAAGTTAGTAAGTGAATATCTTTTTGATACCAAACATTTTGCCCCTAAATCAAATAGCTCAATTGTGATATGTGAACGGCTTAATTGCACCGCAATAGCTTGATATTGTCCATATTTTGCTTCAATTGAAACAGCAGGGCGGCCGCCCGTTGATTGCTGAGCATCGACTTCTTTAATTAATTTCTTTTTAATCAGTTGACGGGTTATTTTGGTAATGCTTGCTGGAGCCAATTGGCTGATTTCAGCCAATTGAATGCGAGAGAGTGGTGCTTGCTGAACAATCAAGCGATAAATCATTGCATAATTTAGTTGCTTAATTAATTCCGCATTACCCACTAAATTCAGATAATTAAATGTCATATACTACTCAATATTTTTGAACAATTATCTGGTATTTTAGCGACTCATCTCTCCGTTAACAACTGTTTTAACGATTGAAAAATCACGATTAAAAATAACAAGATTTGCAATTTTTCCTTCATTAATACTACCAAGTTCTTTATCCACACCGATTGCTTTGGCGGGGTAAAGTGTTGCCATTCTTAACGCTTCGTCTAATGCAATACCGACACATTCAACTGCATTCTTTACGGCTTCAATCATGGTTAACGATGAACCACCCAATGTGCCATTTTCATCAACACAGCGACCATCTTTATAATAAATGGTTTTACCGGCAAATACGCCTGATTCTAAATTAGAAGCGGCAAGTAACATCGCATCAGTAATTAAAATTAAGTGATCTTGTTTGATTTTATGACTATTGCGAATATTTGCCCAACTAACATGTTGACCATCAGCAATAATACCGACATAAACGTCTGGCTCATCATAAATTGCACCAACCACACCAGGTTCTCGCCCAGAAATATAAGGCATAGCATTAAATAAATGTGTTCCTAAACGAATACCATCATTAAACCCCCGACGGCAGTCATCATAATGACCATTGGAATGACCAACCGAAACATGAATGCCAGCATTAACCAATTGCTTGATGAAATGGCTTTCAACTCTTTCTGGCGCTAACGTAATGATTTTAATCACATCAGCATTTTTGCAAAGGAAGTCAATCATTTCTTGTGACGGTTGTCGAATAATATTTTCATCATGAATTCCCTTTTTTTCAGGGCTGATATAAGGTCCTTCAAGATGCAAACCAAGAGCTTGATTAGGGTGCTTAGTTAAGTATTCACGCATCACGTTAACTGCCTTTATCATAAACTCATCAGTTGATGTAATTAATGTAGGCAAATAGCTAGTACAACCAGAAATGATATTTGTGGCTTGCATCGTTTCTAATGTTTCAACGCTCAGTGCATCAAGCGTTTCATTAAATTGCACACCACCACAACCATTAACTTGGATATCAATAAATCCAGGCGCAACAATTGCGCCTTGTAGATTTTCAATCTTGATATCTGCAGGTAATTCGTTTTGTTTACAGACTTTTGTAATTTTATCACCGTTAATAATAACAGCATGGTTATCAAGAATTTCATAACCTGTATAAAAACGGCAATTTGTTAATGCATACATTGAGTTATCCTTTATAAAATGGTCACTTTTAGGTTATTAGCTTCCATTTGTTTAAAATATTTTAGCGTTTTAACTTTAAGATCATCAGTACTTGGTTCATCACAAACAATAATTGATGCAGGGTGCATTTGTAGTGCTGTGACAGTCCAAAGGTGATTAATCGCCCCTTCAACACCTGCTTGTAATGCTAAGCTTTTGTTATGACCACAAACTAATAAAATAACTTCTTGAGCATCCATTAAAGTCGCAACACCAATGGTTAACGCATGTTTTGGTACTTGATTCACGTCATTATCAAAAAAGCGTGAATTAGCAATGCGTGTATCTTCTGTTAATGTCTTGATGCGTGTACGTGAACAAAGCGAAGATCCCGGTTCATTAAAAGCAATATGCCCATCTTGACCTACACCTCCAACAAAGATATTTATTTTACCGTAAGCTTTGATCTTTGCTTCATATTGACGGCACTCTTGATCAATATCTGGCGCATTACCATTTAATATATGGATATTGTTTTTATCAATATCAATATGATTGAAAAAATTTTCGTACATAAATGTGTGGTAGCTTTGCGGATGATCTTCTGGAATGCCAACATATTCATCCATATTAAAGGTTACAACATGTTTAAAGCTGACGTTACCTGCTTTATATTGTTTAATCAATTGTTGATACATAACTAATGGTGAACTACCTGTTGGTAGCCCCAATAAAAAAGGACGATCTGCAGTAGGCTTAAACTCGTTAATTTTATTAACAATGCGCTGTGCAACCCAAGCACCGACTTCTTGTGCATTTTCTAAAGGAATAAGTCTCATGTGGTTTTACCTTTTGTGATATAATTAAAAACTTTTTTCTTAAAATAAAATATGTTGGCTTTATTTTACTATATTAAACCAATTAATCAAAAAAAATGGTGATTTAAATCACAAAAAAGGAACAATTAATTTGCGAAGTAAAATAAATAATATAGAGTGAAATAATAATACTTAATTATCATCGCTTAAAGATGTAAAATTTCATTACTTTTTATTATAACCCCCTAATAACTATATGAGGTTAAACTTATGGGAATTTTAGCTTATTTACAACGTATCGGGCGTTCACTTATGGTGCCTGTGGCAGTTCTGCCTGCCGCTGCAATACTACTAGGGATTGGTCAGTGGATTAGTCATATAGAGTGGGTTAATCATGTAAACTTGTTTGGACTTATGGAATGGGATGCTAGTATTATTGCTAAGTTTTTAGTGACATCTGGTAGTGCTATTTTAAGTAATATGCCAATACTTTTTGCTATTGGTGTGGCTTATGGTATGTCTAAAGATAAAGATGGTGCTGCAGCACTTTCTGGTTTAGTGGGATTTTTAATTATAACTACCTTATTATCACCAAAATCGATTGCTTTCTTTCAGGGAATAGATACAGAGACCGTTAAAGATTGGCAAAAACTAGTACCACCAGCATTTAATAGTATCAATAACCAATTTATTGGTATTCTTGTTGGTATTATTGCAGCCGAACTTTATAATCGCTTTAGTCAGGTTGAATTACATAAAGCGCTATCTTTCTTTAGTGGAAAAAGATTGGTACCAATTGTTGTTTCAGTTGTGATGCTGTTAGTTTCAGCTGTTTTATATTTTGTTTGGCCAACGATTTATGACGCACTAGTTGCTTTTGGTAAATATATTAAAGAATTAGGATCTGTGGGGGCTGGCATTTATGGATTCTTTAACCGCTTACTTATTCCTGTTGGTTTACATCATGCTTTAAACTCAGTATTTTGGTTTGATGTGGCTGGAATTAACGATATCCCTTATTTCTTAGGTGGACAAACTTCTATTGATGCAGGTAATGCTGTTATAGGTATTACAGGCCGTTACCAAGCTGGATTCTTCCCTGTTATGATGTTTGGTCTGCCTGGTGCAGCATTAGCTATGTACCATACGGCTAAAAAAGGCAATAAAGATAAAACTGCATCAATCATGTTTGCAGCCTCTATTGCTGCATTTTTTACTGGTATTACTGAACCACTAGAATTTGCTTTTATGTTTGTTGCGCCTGTACTTTATTTTTTACATGCGGTTTTAGCAGGTATCTCACTTTATATTGCAGCAGCAATGCAATGGATATGTGGATTTGGTTTTAGCGCAGGTTTAATTGACATGGTACTTCAATCTGGTAATCCACTTGCTGTCCATTGGTATATGTTAATCCTTCAAGGTTTAGTATTCTTTGTGGTCTACTATGTAGTATTCCGTTTTGTAATTGTAAAATTCAACCTTAAAACACCGGGTCGAGAAGATGAAGATACGACTGTTTCGTCAACTGAAAGTACCCAGAAAAAACAAGTCATTGGGGATACATCTAAACTTGCTGAACAATATCTAGTGGTTGTTGGTGGGAAAGGAAACTTAACTAACATTGACTCTTGTATTACCCGCTTGCGTTTAGGTGTAAATGATTCAGAATTGGTTGATGAGCAAGCTGCTAAAGCACTTGGCGCTATGGCTGTAATTAAACTCGGTAAAACAGGTGTACAAATTATTGTTGGTACTCAGGCTGAAAAAATTGCCGATGAGATGAAAAAACTTGTTTAGTCAATCAGTAAAATAAGAACCAAGTTAAATAAAACTAACACAATAATCCACTTTATTTAAATAAGCAAAAATAGAGTGGATTGTTTATTTGATTTAACTTTATAGATCTTTTGCTCTATTTATAAACGCTACAATATATATTTTGATAAAAAACAACAAAATAAAAACCTCAATTAAATCAATGGCTTTCCTGACTTATTTTTGCTTAGATATAAGCTTGTTGTTGTGGTTTAAGATTTTTCTTTTGGCATAAAACTAGAATCGCAAAATTACATCTTTAGTCGTTAATAGTTGATTTAATAACTGGGTATTAATGATTTTACTCGGGATATTTCTGGCTATCTGGGTTAAGTTTCTTGATTTAAGTGAAGATTCACAGACATACACATCATCAATATCATAAAGTTCAAGCATATTTAATGTTGCAATATAATCCCGCATTAAAATGCTATCAGGTTGTTGATTTGGTAATAAATGAAAGACACCATCATCGACAAAAAAAACTGAAACTTGATTAATAGCTGATGTGGCCAATGCAATATCAAGTGCTTCTCGACCTTTGGCTTTTCCATGAGGTGGAGAGTAGATAAGAATTGCTAATTTTTTCATTTCAGCCTTAATGTTAAAATTGAATGGTTCGATCGGTTGTTGCAATTGATTCACTAAGTTCACCAAGACCGGTTAATTGAAAATAATCTGCAAGATTGTTTTTGATAACACCGCGTCGTTGCGCAGCAGCAACACAAATAGTTAATGTTAAGTTGTGTGTTTTTGCTAGTTCTTGCCAAGCTGAAACTAAATTAAACTCATCACTGGCAGGATCGGTGTAGCTATTGCCATTATAAACGCCATCAGCATAAAAAAAGATATTTTTAATCGTGTGAGAAGAGCTGGACAGTAAAGCTTGTGCAAATTGATATGCACAATAAGCAGATTGGGTCCCATAAGCAGGACCCATAATAATAAGCGTATAACTTAAAGAATCAATCAAGTGAGTAAGCGGTTTGTTATTCTGCTTGTTCTTCCATTGGCTCTTCATTTGTATCATTTTTATCACTATCAATTCCTAGTAATTCAACTTCAAATACTAATGTTGATGCAGGTTGAATTCCAGCTTTGCCTTCTTGACCTGGAATATTTTGATCGCCATAACCAAGATCTGGTGGTACAACAAGTTTGATTTTTCCACCAACACCAATTAATTGAATTCCTTCAATCCAACCTTTTATTACTCCATTAAGAGGGAATTTAACTGGTTCGCTACGATCATAAGAACTATCAAATTTACGACCATCAGTTAATGTACCTGTATAATGAACGATAACGGTATCACTTTCTGTTGGATGTTGTTCTGAGCCATTTTCCAGAATTTTATAAAGTAAACCAGATTTAGTTTTTTTAACGCCGTCCTGTTTTGCAAATTCTTCACGGAACTTGTTACCAGTAGCTGTGTTTTCGATTTTTTGTTTTTCAAAACGCTCTCGGCTTTCTTTTTGAATTCGTTTATCAAATGCATCTAAAATAGTTTTAACTTCATTTTCGTTTAGTTGTGATGCACCGTTGAATGTTTCATTAAAACCACTGATTAAATATTTTTGATCTGCTTCAACTTCGTTACGTTCTAAATTTGTTTTCATGAATGTTGCAAACGAAGAGCCTAATGCATAGGCTTCTTTTTGTGCATCAGTTGAAATTGTAATTTTATTTGTTTCAGTAGTTGAACTGCTTGTGTCGGCTTTTTTTTGCGTATCAGTTGAAATTGTAGTTTTATTTGTTTCAATAGTTGAACTACTTGTGTCGGATGATTTTTTATCATCACAACCAGCTAATGTTAATATAATTGCACTACTTATTAAGGTCATTTTAATTAATGATTTCATTCTACTTCTCCAAGTTAGAAATTCTTTTAGATAGTCAATTTGATTATTATATCTTATTTAGCAAAAGATAACATAGGGTTTGTAACTCATTTATTTTAGAAATTATATCACTGTATTGGTAATAAAATAAAATAAGCAATATTTTGCAATTGAAATCATCCTTGAGTGAAAGTGGTATCCTCAGTTATAATGCATAAAATTTATAGTAAATAATGTATAAGGATAGCTATTTTGACTACCGAACTTAATACCCTTGATGTTGAAGAAATCATCAGTTTGTTACCTCATCGTTATCCATTTTTAATGGTTGATCGCGTACTTAGTTATGAAAAAGGTAAAACATTAAAAGCCATCAAAAATGTCACGGTTAATGAGCCTTTCTTCCAAGGGCACTTTCCTAATAAACCCATTTTCCCTGGGGTATTAATTCTAGAAGCTATGGCGCAAGCAACAGGGATTTTGGCATTTAAGAGCATTGAAGAACTCTCACCTGGGCAGCTTTATTATTTTGCATCAATCGATAAAGCACGCTTTAAGCGTCCAGTTGTACCTGGCGATCAAATTGTGTTAGATGTTGAATATATCAAAGAACGTCGAGGCATTGCGCTATTCCATGGTGTTGCAACCGTTGATGGTAAGTTAGTTTGCGAAGCAGAAATGATGTGTGCTCGCAAATAACATCAATTTTTTAGAGTATCTCCAAAGCAGTATTAAGGAACGGCTATGGCAACAGAAATACACCCTAGTTCAGTAATTGAAAAAGGGGCAAAGATTGGTGAAAACGTTAAAATTGGACCTTTTTGTTTTATTGGTGAACATGTTGAAATTGGTGATGGAACTTTTTTAAAATCGCATGTCGTCGTCAATGGGCATACCAAAATTGGTAAAGATAACCAAATTTATCAATTTGTTTCAATTGGCGAAGTAAACCAAGATTTAAAATATCGTGGAGAACCAACTCGCACTGAAATTGGCGATCGCAATATGATTCGCGAAAGTGTGACAATTCATCGTGGTACAGTTCAAGGAGGCGAGCTAACACGTATTGGTAGCGATAACCTATTGATGATTAATGCTCACGTTGCTCATGATTGTCATATTGGGAATCGTTGTATTTTAGCCAATAATGCGACGTTAGGCGGACATGTTCAATTAGATGATTATGTCATTATTGGTGGCATGACTGCTGTTCATCAATTTTGTGTGATTGGATCGCATGTTATGGTTGGTGGCTGTTCGGGCATTGCGCAGGATGTTCCGCCTTATGTTATAGCGCAAGGTAATCATGCCACTCCACATGGCGTCAATTACGAAGGTTTAAAACGTCGAGGGTTTAGTAAAGATGCTCTACAGGCGATTCGTAATACTTATAAAATCCTTTATCGAAATGGTTTGACGTTAGATGAAGCTAAAATTGAAATCGAAACCATTGCAAAGCAACATCCTGAAGTGCAACTGTTTGTTGACTTTTTTACGCGTTCTACGCGAGGCATTATCCGTTAATGACCAATAAACCATTAACTGTAGCTTTAGTCGCTGGTGAACCCTCTGGCGACATTCTTGGCGCAGGTCTAATTCGTTCACTCAAACATCATCATCCTAACATTCATTTTGTTGGTATTGCTGGTCCTAAAATGCAAGCCGAAGGCTGTGAAGCTTGGTATGAAATGGATGAGTTATCAGTGATGGGTATTGTTGAAGTCTTGGGGCGATTACGCCGCATTTTGGCAATTCGCAAAGATATTACTAGGCGTTTAATCGTACTTAAGCCAGATATATTTATTGGCATTGATGCACCTGACTTTAATCTTTCTTTAGAAGGCAAGTTAAAACAAGCAGGCATTAAAACAATCCATTATGTGAGTCCATCGGTTTGGGCTTGGAAACAAAAACGTGTATTCAAGATCAAACGTAATACCAACCTCATTTTAGCTTTTTTACCGTTTGAAAAAGCCTTTTATGATAAGTTTGATGTACCTTGTCGTTTTATTGGTCATAAAATGGCAGACGATATTCCACTTAATCCAGATCAAACAGCAATGCGTCAACAATTAGGTATTCCACTACATTGTCGTTGCTTAGCTTTATTGCCAGGTAGCCGTCATGCTGAAGTGACATTATTATCGGCTCCCTTTTTAAAAGCAGCACAGTTATTACGCCAACGCTACCCTGATTTACATATTTTAGTACCTTTAGTTAACGAAAAAAGGCGACAAGAGTTTGAGAAGATTAAAACAGAAATTGCTCCCCAACTTGAAATGCAGTTATTAGAAGGTCATGCTCGGGAAGCAATGATTGCAAGTAATGCGTCAATTTTGGCTTCGGGTACTGTGGCATTAGAATGCATGCTAGCTAAATGCCCAATGGTTGTTGGCTACAAAATGAAGCCTTTTACCTTTTGGCTTGCAAAAAAATTGATTAAAACACCTTATGTCTCATTACCGAATATTTTAGCGGGTAAAGAGATTGTGCCAGAATTATTACAACAAGATTGCACTGCTGAAAATATTGTTAATCACATTATCCCTTTTTTAGAAGGTGATAATTCAGAGCTAAAGCAGACATTTTTATCTTTGCATAATCAAATTCGTTGTAATGCTGATGAACAAGCCGCTAAAGCTGTACTTGATGTATTAAAGGAGCCACATTGCTAGAGTTTACCTATCCAGATGCTACCTTAATTGCAGGGGTTGATGAAGTTGGACGAGGTCCACTTTGTGGTGATGTAGTTACCGCAGCGGTTATTTTAGATCCTAACAAATCAATAAAAGGGTTAACTGACTCCAAAAAACTGACTGAAAAAAAACGTGAACAACTGTTTGATATTATTAAACAAGATGCATTAGCTTGGTGTATTGCAAGAGCCTCGGTTGATGAAATTGATAAATTAAATATATTACATGCCACCATGCTTGCTATGCAGCGGGCAGTATCTGGATTACCCATAAAACCCAATTTTGTATTAGTTGATGGCAACCGTTGTCCTGATTTTGGTATTCAAACTCAAGCGGTTATTAAAGGGGATTTGTTGGTTGCAGAAATCAGCGCTGCTTCAATCCTAGCTAAAGTTACTCGTGATCGTGAAATGATTGAGTTAGATAAATTATATCCAAAATATGGCCTTGCTAAACATAAAGGCTACCCAACTAAAGCACATTTAGCGGCAATTGAGCAACATGGTGTTAATCATTTGTACCGAAAAAGTTTTGCACCAGTCAAAAATCTAACGTTATTTTAATATTACCATTGCTTATCAACTGTTGTTAGTAGTGGTGAATTAAACATAGAAACGGGTGAAATAACCGTTTCTTGATAGGGGATCCTATTTCCATAACGTTCTTTTATTTTTTGTTTAACTGCAGGCGATGAAAGATTGAACTCTTTGATAGTTTGCAATTGACCTATTTTTAATTTTAGGGCTCTATTATAGATTTTCCAAACTAATTCTGAGCAATAAATATAACGATCATCCCATCCGAACCAAATATCATATGGTTTATTTTCAAACGTTTGTGCAATTTTTTTTAAATTTCTAACATCATTATTCGACAGATTATGATCTTTTAAACGCTTAACTACATATTTTTTATTTTTACCACGAGCAATCCAACTATTTAGTGGTGTATAAACGACTTTGTTAGCTGCTTCAAAAACATATGGTTTGCCATTTTTAATTAAAATGATACCCATATGGCTATATGGCGAATTTGTTGCTTGTTCAACAGCCAGACTTTGTCTTGATTGTGAAGATTGAAAAATAATATCTCCATCTTTGGGTGTATAGCTAGCAATACTTATAAAACTAGCACTCAATAAGGTAAGCATAAAAATAAAACGCATTAGGTTTACCAAGAAAATTTACAATATATTGGAGTATAAAATAAGATAGCTACTTATAAAAGTGCATTTATAAGTAGCTATTGAAGAAAAAAAAGAGGGAGAGAGTAAATTAGTCTTGATGAGTAAATATAGAAGCAAATTTATTTTTATACATTTCTTTACTCGCTTTAGCAAATCGGATTGTTTTGACAATACCTAACAAACTTGCTTGATGCATACGATACAACAGGCGATGGATCATTAAAGCAAAGAATCCTTTAACGTTCATTTCTCCTTTACCGGCAATTTTAACCACTCCTTGTGCGGTGTCGTGTAAAGAAATAATAGTACCATTATCTGTATATTTAAATGATTTCATTGGTTTATTATTTAATTTGTTAATAATGTTTTCATAACATATTTTTGCCATCTGATGTGCTGCTTGTGCCGTAGCGGGAGAAGCTTTACCGCTATCTTGCATTGCGTAAGCACAATCACCAATTACAAAAATATTATCATCACGTGTGGTTTGTAATGTTGGTTTAACAACAAGTTGATTAGAACGGCTTGATTCTAAACCTGCAATTTCCTTTAAAAAATCGGGTGCTTTTACCCCTGCGGTCCAGATCATAATATCTGCATTTATAGTATCGCCTTCTTTTGGATAAAAACCATCGATTTCCGCTTTAGTTATCATGGTTTTAGTTAATACATGAATTCCACGTTGTTGTAAGGTTTTAGTAATACTTAATGCTGTTTTTTCTGGTAATGCGGGTAAAATACGATCAGTTGCTTCAATAACCGATACATCCAGTAAGTCCGAACACATTTTATTACGCCCACAAGCACCAAATGTTTCAACCATGTGGGGTAATTCTGAAGCTAATTCAATACCAGTTGCTCCACCACCAACAATAGCAATACGGATTTTGTCTTCATCTTTTGTTTGATTTTCATCAATAATTGAACAAAAACTTGCAAATTTTGCAATGAGAGTCTCACGTAAACGAATTGCAGCATTTTGGTCATCTAAAAAAATACAATGTTCTTTTACTCCTGGTGTTCCAAAATCGTTTGAAGTACTACCAATTGCTACAACTAAAATATCATATGGAACCGAAATAAATTCATCATTTGAGTTGTTAATAATAACTTGTTTTTCTTCACGATTAAGAGTGGTAAAAGTACCTTGAATAAATTGAAAAGCGTGTTGTTGACCTTGTGCAGTATAATCAATTCTATCTGCTTGTTCGTTTAAAACACCTGTGGCAACTTCATGTAATAAAGGTTTCCAAATATGATAGCTATTTTTATCTATTAGTGTAATTTCAGCTTGGTTTCCTTTTCCTAGTTTATCACCAAGGTCAGTTGCTAATTCTAATCCTCCTGCACCGCCACCAATAATAATTATTCTTATCATATTTAATCCTTTTTAATACTTTATATTTTAACTTTGTTAATATCTTACTAAATAAGTAGGTTTTTATCTATTTCTTTTAACTAATATCATTTATATATAAAATCTATTAAAATGATGGTTTACAATTGTTAAAAACCATCTATAGCTATTTATAGTATAAAAACGAAAATTATTTACTATGATAGTTTAAATAGTATTAATTATATTGATTTAAAATGATTTTTTGTTTTATTTAACAATTATAAAGCACTTTTCGTATAATATTAGAATAAAAATAGTCATATATTTGCAGAATATAGCGTATGATGATTTTCATTCTTTATGCCTTACGTCTTTACCATCACTCTATACACAAAATTTTATGAATAAAAAAATTTTTATTATGATTACGTTGATCGTTATTTTGATATCAATGACGATTTTAATTCGCTCACACAATAGCCCGCTTATATTACAAGGTGAAGTAGATGCGCCGAATATTAATGTTGTGTCTAAAGCCAAGGGGCGAGTGCAAGTCATTCATATTAATCGTGGGGATGATGTTAAGCCTAACGATGTTTTAATTACGCTTGATAGCCCAGAGTTATTGGCGCAGGTTAAAGCTGCCGAAGCGGTTTGTGAACAAGCAAAAGCTCAAGTTGAGCTTTCTAAACATGGTACACGTGAAGAAAGCATTCGTTACTATGAAGCGTTACTTCAACAAGCCAAAGTAGCTTATGATAATGCATCTAAAGAGTATGATCGCAATAAAGCTATTTCAGTAAAGGGGTTTTTGTCACAATCAATATTAGATAATGCACTAAAAACTCGTGATGCAGCCTTTCAACAAGTGCAGTCAGCGCAGGCAAATTTAGATCAAGCTAAAAATGGTGATCGTGCTGAACAACGACAAATTTATGATGCGCAATTAAAACAAGCAGAAGAACAACTTAAACAATTACAAATTCAATATGACGATTTACAAGTAAAAGCTCCTGTAGGTGGCGAAGTTGGCTCAGTACCTGCCGAAGTCGGTGAACTGTTTAACGCCAATAGTCCATTATTGACTATTATTCAACTTCCTCAAGCTTACTTTATATTTAATCTTCGTGAAAATATTATGCCCAATATTCATAAAGGCGATCATGTTAAGCTTGATGTTCCTGCACTTGGTGGTAAAGAAATTGAGGCCGAGATTCGTTACATTGCTCCAATGGGGGATTATGCTACAAAGCGTGCAACACGAGCAACAGGGGATTTTGATTTAAAAACCTTTGAAGTTCGGCTTTATCCAATTAAACCTGTTGAGGGTTTACGTGCAGGTATGAGTGCATTATGGAAATTAGACAACTAATTTGGGATTTTTGGTGTCGTTTTAAACAAGCATTTAATGCAGAAATACTTGTTATATTTAAGCGGTTTACGTTTCACTGGTTAATGTGGATTTTACCTCTTATTATTTTTGTATTAATCAGTAGTATCTTCTATCGTGGTGTTTTATTCGATCTTCCTGTTGGTTATATTGATAATGATAAAAGTGTTTTATCACGTGAAATAGTACGTGATCTTAATGCCGGTGCGCATGCTAATCTTATCAACTACGGCAATCAGCTTTCTTTGGCCAAAGGTGATTTACAAAAAGCAAAAATTTATGCCATTTTATATATCCCCCCTAATTTTGAATCAGATGTATTAGCCGGTCATCAACCAACCCCAATGCTGTATTATAATGCGTTATATTACAGTGCTGGGTTGTATTCCATTATGGATTATTCGGGTTTAATTGCATCATTAAATACCCAATATCGCACCACATTGGCAACCAGTATTGGGCTACCAGTCCCCCCACTTGCAAAAGTCAATTTTAATTATGATGGGTTATTTAATGCTAGCGGTAACTCAATGTACTTTCAACAGTTTTCAGCAGTAGTTCATTTGTTACAATTATTTGTGGTAACAACCACAATACATATTTTATCGCAACTACCCAAAAGAACACGGCCTACTTACCCATTTGTCCTTGGTAAGTTAGCCCCCTATACCATTTGGTATACAATGTTACTTATTTTTGAAATTGCGATGTTAGTTCTGTTTTCTGATGCACGTGTATCAGGCTCGCCATTTGCCATGATTATTGTTGTATTTTTCTATGTCATTGCAGCGCAAAGTATTGGTATTTTGCTTTATAGTTTTACCAAAACAGCTATTGATGCTTATACCTATATAGGAATATTAGTCGGGCTTGCATTAACTTATTCTGGCATTGTTGTTCCAGAACTTTCAATGCCTTGGATTGCAAGATTTATTTCATCACTTGAGCCTTTAACTTATGCGCTTAATAAGTTGTTTGATCTGTTTTTACGCCATTCTAGTTATCTTTCTGTGTTAAAAACCTGTGGTATTTTGATGATCTACCCAATAATTATTACAGTCTTAGTAAGAAAACGCCTAGTAAGACGGTTACATTCACAGTAGGAGGAATACTAGGATGATTAAAATATTTTGTTCTGCATTCGTAAAAATATTTTTATTTATGTTAGTAAGACCAATGTGGTTATTATTACTATTATCTGTTTCATTAATGAGCTTAGTTTATAGTAATGGTACTATCACTAGTTTACCGGTTGCTATTGTTGATCAAGATCATACATCAACAAGTCGGAGTTTAATTCGTTCTTTAAATACCAGCTCTAAAATTGAAACAGTTATGTATGATAGTTCATTACAGGCTTATGATGATATTAATGATCATAAACTTTTTGCAGTATTTACTATCCCTAATGATTTTGAAAAACGTTTATTAAGTGGTCAGGAAGTCACTATACCTGCCTATGGTGATGCCTCAAGTCGTTTAGCTAATGGGCTAATACAAGTTGATATAAAAGGGATCTATCAGCAGATATTAACTGAATATAATACTCGAATAATGCGTAATAATGGATTTTCAGATAAACAGATTAATATCATTTTATCGCCAATCAAAGGGCAAACAGAACCACTTTATAACCCCGGTATCAGTTTTGCTGCTATTACGTTTCCAGGCTTATTAGTTATGTTATTGCAACACTCTTTCTTAATTGCGACAACACGTACCAATATTACATTAAGTTCTCTACCTCAAGGTAAGCCACCTAAAATAGTTATATTGGGTAGCTTAAGTGGATTAATTCCTATCTGGTTATTTTTATCTATTGTACTATTTGGCTTATGGCCTTGGATTCTTGGCTATCGACAGCTTGCTAATATTCCAGAAATTTTAATTATGACATTTCCCTTATTGCTTGGTGTTTTAGGACTCAGTAAATTACTAACAGAATGCTTACGAAAAACCGAAATGATTTATTTAACGCTAGCATTTTTGACAACTCCGGTCTTTTATTTATCAGGCACAATTTGGCCACTTGATGCGATGCCATTTTGGGTGCAAGTTGTTTCTAAAATGTTACCATCAACTTGGGCAACGAATATGATTGCAGGTGTAAATCAAATGGGATTAGGTCTAAAAGATAATTTATTTAATGTGTTTATGATTTTATTACTCGGAATTATATATGGTTCACTGGGTATTTTTATTGCTGCATTACGAGATGGTCGAATAAGACGATTATTTAAAAACTACAAAATGCAAACAAAAAAATAAAATACTAACAAGCTCATTATTAGCTGTTAAAATGTAACACATCTTGATGTCTATTATGTAAACACTTATTTTGCTAGTTATAAATGATATATTAAATGCACATGAAATTTTATCCATGGATTATCAGTTTTCGTCCTAAAACTTTAGCACTTTCTTTTTCTTCTATTTTATTGGGTAATGCATTGGCCTATTGGCAACAATCTTTCGATGTACTTATATTGTTACTTTCACTCATTACTGCCAGCTTATTACAGATATTATCTAATTTAGCCAATGATTATGGTGATGCAGTTAAAGGGAGTGATAGGAAAAATGTGCTTGCTCATACTCGAGGGATTCAATTAGGGCTTATTACTCTTGAGCAGTTAAAAATAGCCCTGTATATTAACATTTTCTTATGTATTGTATCAGGCTTGAGTTTGATCATCATTGCCTGCCATAATACTTATCAATTTTTGATTTTTATATTACTAGGGTTACTATCTATTATTGCCGCAATTACTTATACGATAGGAAAAAAACCTTATGGTTATATTGGATTAGGTGATTTATCTGTATTGATATTTTTTGGTCTAGTGGGTGTAATAGGTAGTTATTTTTTACAAGTAAAATTATTACCTGTATCAATTATATTACCTGCGGTTAGTAGTGGATTGCTTGCTGTTGCTGTTTTAAATATTAACAATCTTCGTGATATTGATAGCGATAGCACAAATAATAAAAGAACATTGGTTGTATTAATGGGGAAAACTTTAGGAAAATATTACCATCTATTGTTATTGCTAAGTTCATTTATTTTATTTAGCCTATTTGCTTATTACTATTTACACACAATTTATAGTGGATTATTTCTTTTAATCTTACCGTTATATATCAAACATATTAATGATTTGTTTAAATTTAATAGTATAAAAACGGCCGTGCCTTTATTAATACAAATGGTTAAGCTTGCTTTATTCACTAATTTACTTTATTGTTTGGGTATTATTTTGAGCTAGCTCACGTTTATTTAAATTTAATATCGTTTTACTTAATGTTAGCGTTATACTAAATATCATTAAACATGACAGCAAAAGGAGATTTGATGATGGAGTTTGATACTTCAATTCTTTGCGATTATTATCCAGAAGATGTTAACGTAGTTGAACCAATGTTCAGTAATTTTGGTGGCGTAACATCGTTTTCAGGTCAAGCTGTAACGGTTAAATGTTTTGAAGATAACGGCTTACTATACGAAATTTTACAATCCAATGGTGCAGGTAAAATCCTTGTCATTGATGGGGGGGGCTCTGTTCGTCGTGCGTTAATTGATGCAGAGCTGATAGATATTGCTGTTCAAAATCAATGGGAAGGAATTATTGTTTATGGTGCTGTTCGCCAAGTTGATTATCTGGCTGAAGCTGATATTGGCATTCAAGCTCTAGCTGCTATTCCAGTAGGAGCCGAAGACCAAGGTGTTGGAGAAATTGATATTCGTGTTAATTTTGGTGGTGTAACCTTTTTTTCAGGTGATTTTGTTTATGCCGATAACACCGGTATTATATTATCTGAAATTGCTCTTGAAATTGAAGATAAATAAAAAATAACCTCAACACTCAAACCGTCGATATTTATCGGCGGGTTTTATACTTAAACATCTACTTATCTGAAAATTTTTAACAAAAATCTTTTTAATTTTAAATTACTAGATTACGAATGTAACCACCAGTTACCGTTTTAATTAATCCTGCTAGTTCCATATCTAACAATTTAGTGGTAACTTCTGAAATCGACATATTCACTTGCTGAGCAATAATATCAACAGGAATCGGCTGATGGTGAATAATAGAAAAAATTTCAGGGTACAAAATAGAATTACATGGTTTTTCTTTAGGCTGATTATGAGAATTATTTACTACTGATAAATAACTACAATAATGCTCTAAAATATCAGTAGGTTTAGAAACTAAATAAGCGCCTTGTTTAATCAAATAATGTGTTCCACTACAGTTTTCATTATTAATATCACCTGGTAAGGCAAATACATCGCGATTTTGTTCAAGTGCATAACGTGCAGTAATTAATGAACCACTTTTTTCTGAAGCTTCAACCACAAAGGTACCCAAACTTAACCCGCTAATAATTCGGTTTCGGCGAGGAAAATAAACCGATCTGGCTTTTTCAAACGGTAAAAATTCCGATACAATCGCCCCATCTTGCGACAAAATATCATTAGCTAAATTTAGATTTGACCTTGGCGCTATCTTTGCTAAACCACTACCCAATACCGCAACAGTATAACCCGACACATCAAGTGCTCCACGATGGCAAATAGCATCTAAGCCCAATGCTAAACCACTGGTTATTGTTAAACCATTAATAGCTAACTCACTAGCGAAGTATCTTCCCCATTGTGCTCCGTATTCACTAAATTCTCGACTTCCGACCATAGCTAGTTGAGGCGAATGTAATAGCTGACGATTACCTAAAACAAACAATAATAAAGGTGGAGAGCAAATTTGTTTAAGTAATAATGGATAGTCATTATCACAATAGGCAATAAGATATTTTGGAGGGCTAGGTGAATCTAGCCATTCAAGTATTGGTTCAAAATGGAGATATGAAGTCTCATAAAATAGCGCTAATTGAGCATCAGACAATTTCAACTTATCTAATACATAAGAAACGTTTTGAATACTATTAGGTAAGTTGTTTGTAAAGATCTGCCCAATTTTTACAAAAATGGCTCGTTTCCCATAACTAAGCATTGAAATTCGTAATAAAAACTCATATTTACTCATCATGACTTTTTGCACTCATGTTAAATAATTTAGATATTTTGAATTGATAAGATAAATACTATCAATAGCTAACAAAAGCTATTCATCAGTATGATAAATGTTTACAATAAACAGCAGATTGAATAAAACCAAAATTTGAGGAGTAGATCGAATAATTTATGGCTATTTTACCGGTATTACGTTTTCCTGATGAACGACTTCGCAAAGTTGCTAAGCCTGTTACCGAGTTCACCCCTGAGTTACAAACGATCATTGATAACATGATTGAAACTATGTACGATGAAAACGGAATTGGTCTTGCTGCAACCCAAATTGATGTGCATGAACAAATTATTGTTATTGATGTATCAGAAGATAAAAGCCAAGTTTATGTGATCATCAATCCTGAAGTGATAAGCCAAGAAGGTGAAACAGGTATTGAGGAAGGATGCTTATCGGTACCAGATTGTCGTGGTTTTGTGCCAAGAGCAGAAAAAATCAAAATTAAAGCACTAGATCGTCATGGCAATCCTTATGAAATTGATGCCGATGAGATACTTGCTATTTGTATCCAGCACGAAATGGATCACTTGAAAGGTAAACTTTTTGTTGATTACCTTTCTCCACTTAAACGTCAACGAATCGAGCAAAAAATGAAGAAACTTGCTCGTGAAGAGCAACGAAATAAATAAAATAATACGCCACTAATTTGTGGCGTTAGTTTTTTTATCTAATAAGTTATTTAGCAACAATTACCATTGCAGGGCGAATTAATCGGCCATTTAATGTATAACCTTTTTGAATGGTATTAACGATTTGCCCTGATTGATGTTCTGGCGATTCCACCATACTAATTGCTTGGTGCATATCAGGATTTAATTGCGAATCTTCGGTATTTACCACTTCAATACCAAATTTTTTAACAGTATCTAAAAATGATTTTAATGTTAACTCTAATCCTTCAACAGTAGCTTTATGCTCTGGGTTGGTTTTATCTGTAGATTCTAAAGCTCTCTCTAGATTATCAATAACGGGTAATAATTCATTAGCAAATTTTTCTAGCGCAAACTTACGAGCTTTATCAACATCTTGTTCAACACGTTTACGAACATTATCAATTTCTGCTCGAGCACGAATCATTGCTTCACTTTCATTTTTTTTAGCCAATTGTAATGCTTGCTCAAGCTCTGCAATGCGAACATCTTTTGCTTTTAGTTGCTCTTCAATATTGGGTTGTGCAGGGGCTTCTTGCTCGATTGTTTCTTCTGCTGATGTGTCAATATTAGTTTCGTTAGTTTCATTTTCTGACATATTTTTATCTTGTTCTGTCATAAGGTACTCCATAATGTAGTCGAAAACTGAGTGAATAACAGTTATTATGGGGATAAATTTTATTATTACAAGCTCCTCGGCATGTTGATATATGTTTTTTTGAATTAAAACTAAAAAATACATATAGTTATATGAAAAACACAAGGATATTTTATGGATACACCATTTAAATGCATCGGCCTTATTGGGCTTCCACGTAAGTTAGAGGCAATGGAAACCCATCAAGTGCTTTATGATTGGCTGGTTGGACTTGGCATTCGAGTGTTAGTTGAAGAACGGTTAAAAGAGCATATCTCATTTTCTGTTAAGCAGTATGCATCACTAGAAACAATAGGAACACAAGCGGATCTGGCTATTGTGGTGGGTGGTGATGGTAATATGTTGCGTTCCGCACGCTATTTATCACACTATAAAATTAAGGTAATTGGTGTTAATCGAGGTAATTTAGGTTTTTTAACTGATATCTCTCATGAACAAGTGATTGAACAATTAAGTCCTGTTATTGCTGGCCAATATGATAATGATCCCCGATTTTTACTTGAAGTTTCTATTTATGATAATGGTAAATTAATTAATTCAGGGTTTGCAGTTAACGAAATTGTCGTAACGCCAAATACTGTTGCTCATATGATTGATTACGATGTCTACATTAATGAACACAATGCATTTTCACAACGGGCTGATGGCTTAATTATTGCGACACCGACAGGCTCTACCGCTTATTCACTATCAGCTGGTGGACCTATTTTAGCACCCCATTTAGATGCTTTAATTATTACACCAATGTTTCCTCACTCGCTAGCGGTCAGACCATTAGTGATTAAAAGTGATAATCCTATACGCCTAAAATTTCCAACAACAGCACTGGATCTCAATATTGCTTGTGATAGTCAGATTATTTTACCAGTCAAACCAACTCAAGATGTAATTATTCGTCGATCTTTGTATGAATTTAATTTGATTCATACCAAAGATTATGATTATTTTAATAATCTTTCTACTAAGTTAGGGTGGTCGCAAAAGATGTTTTAGCCTTTTTTGTAGAAAACTTTCAAGAAAATATGTTTTTCCGTATAAAATCACAACTTAAATTATCAGTGTTATAACATAAACGGTGAATGATGAAAATATTGCGGCAATTACATCATCCACCATAATGCCAAATCCACCTGGTACTCGTTTGTCAAACCAACGAATTGGCCAAGGCTTTGTCATATCAAAAACTCTAAAAGCCAAAAATGCTATAGCAATCCATAGCAGTGAGGTTTGTGGTATAAAAAATAAAGTTATCCACATTCCCACAAATTCATCCCAAACAATATGCCCTGAGTCATGAGTGTGTGTATCATCGGATGTTCTTTGACAAACAAAACAACCAAAAATAAATGTCACAAAAATAAATACCCAATATAAAGCTGGTTGCAAATCACAAAACATTAACCATAAAGGGATAGCCATTAGTGATCCCATTGTTCCCGGCATAATTGGCGACATACCACTTCCTAGTCCAACAGCTAAAAAATGAATAGGATTACTTAGTCTTAGGAATTTTTTAAAATCTTTATTTCGTTCTTGTTTTGTCATGATTCAATATTCTTTTAAATAAAATTTGCCGACGTTAAGCCGGCAAAGAGGAAATACTTAATTTAGCTAAGTATCTATGTATTGATTACGACAATATTATTCATCTTTAGTTAATGTTGCAACCATTACCGCTTTAATGGTGTGCAGGCGATTTTCTGCTTCATCAAAAACAATACTGTGCTTAGATTCAAACACCTCATTAGTCACTTCAAGTCCATTGGTTAAACCATATTGAGCAGCCATTTGTTTACCAACAGTAGTATTCATATCATGAAAGGCAGGTAAACAGTGCATAAATTTGACATTTGGATTATTGGTGAGTTTGATTACATTTTCATTTACTTGATAAGGCGTTAATAATTTAACCCGCTCATCCCAAACCTCTTTAGGTTCACCCATTGATACCCACACATCAGTATATAAAAAGTCGATATTTTTAACCCCTTCAGTAACATTTTCGGTTAAGATGATTTTGGCTCCTGTCGTTTTCGCAATTTCTTGACATTTTTGTAACAGTTCAGCTTCGGGTTGGCAAGCTTTTGGCGCAACAAGACGAATTTCCATTCCCATTAACGCAGCGCCTTCCATTAACGAATTTCCCATGTTATTACGTGCATCGCCTAAATAAGCAAACTTAACAGTTTTTAATTCACGTTGGCCGACATGTTCTTTCATGGTCATAAAGTCAGCTAAAATTTGGGTTGGATGTGCTTCGGTAGTTAAACCATTCCAAACAGGGACTCCAGAATATTTTGCTAAGGTTTCAACGATCTCTTGGCCATAACCACGATATTCAATACCGTCATACATTCGGCCAAGTACTCGAGCGGTATCAGCAATTGACTCTTTATGCCCAATTTGACTACCACTTGGTCCTAAATAGGTAACTTGAGCCCCTTGGTCAAAAGCGCCCACTTCAAAAGCACAACGAGTACGGGTAGAGTCTTTCTCAAAGATAAGCGCAATATTTTTACCTATCAGATGTTTTTTTTCATTGCCTTGTTGTTTAGCTTGTTTTAATTCAATAGCAAGATCAATTAATTGATTAATTTCGGTAGGGGTAAAATCAAGTAACCGTAAAAAATGGCGCTGATAAAAACCGTGCATGATAAGCTCCTAAATGACGACAAATATTTACATGATTCTATTTGAATAATTATGCAAATTCAAGCTAAACATGATAATAGAGATAATATTTTGTTTATTTCAGTCATAACGTCTCAAAAATTAGACATTATTATCTATTTATTTTTTATGATATTGCTTTTTTTGTTTAAAAAATTGTAATAAAATGCTTAAATATTGTCTACTGCAAACAAGTATAATTGTTTTTTTATTCATTTATAATGATTTTTTATTCAAAAAGGCCTTTTAAATCATGCGAACTTATGCCCTCCTTATGTTACAAGATGGTTCACAATTTGTTGGTAAGTCAATTGGTGCTGACGGACAAGCTGTTGGTGAGGTAGTGTTTAATACATCAATGACCGGTTACCAAGAGATTCTTACTGATCCTTCTTATTGCGAGCAATTGGTGACATTAACTTATCCACATATTGGTAATGTTGGCACTAACAATGAAGATGCCGAGTCAGAGCAAGTTTATGCAAAAGGGCTAATCATTCGTGACTTACCATTATTATCTAGTAATTATCGAAATGAACTCGATCTTTCTAGCTATTTAAAAAAACATAATGTAGTTGCCATTGCTGATATTGATACACGTCATTTAACACGTATTTTGCGTGAAAAAGGTGCACAACATGGTGTGATTATAACGGCAAAAGATAAACAATCCTTGTTAGCAAAAGCCGCGGATGCTAAGCAACAGGCAATAAATTTTAAAGGATTAAATGGACTTGATTTAGCCAAAGTTGTAACTTGCTCTAATAGTTATAGATGGACTCAAGGTTTATGGACAAGACAAAATGAACACAAAAATTCAAAATTAGAAAATGAACTACCTTACCATGTTGTTGCTTATGATTTTGGTGTAAAACATAATATTTTACGAATGTTAGTTGAACGTGGTTGTCAATTAACTGTCGTACCGGCAAAAACAACGGCAGACGAAGTAATCGCATTAAATCCTGATGGTATTTTTTTGTCTAATGGCCCCGGTGATCCTGCACCATGCACTTATGCCATTGATGCCATTAAGCAGTTTTTAAATACAAATATTCCTATTTTTGGTATTTGCTTAGGGCATCAACTTCTTGCGCTTGCTTGTGGTGCCAGAACTATCAAAATGAAGTTTGGTCATCATGGTGGTAATCATCCAGTTAAAGATCTAGAAAATAAGAAGGTAATGATCACGGCACAAAATCATGGTTTTGCGGTAGATGAAGCAAGTTTACCTGCTCATTTACGAGCGACACATAAATCACTGTTCGATGGCTCATTGCAAGGTATTCACCACAACAAAAAACCGGCTTTTAGTTTTCAAGGTCATCCTGAAGCTAGTCCTGGACCTCATGATGCCGCCCCTCTTTTTGATCACTTTATTGAGTTAATTAAAATTTATAAGCAGGAGCAATAATTATGGCTAAGCGAACAGATATAAAAAGTATACTAATTATTGGCGCAGGCCCAATTGTTATTGGTCAAGCATGTGAATTTGATTACTCAGGCGCACAAGCTTGTAAAGCCCTGCGTGAAGAAGGTTACAGGGTTATTTTAGTCAATTCAAATCCAGCAACTATCATGACTGATCCTGAAATGGCTGATGCTACTTATATTGAACCGATTCACTGGACAAGTGTTCGCAAGATTATTGAACAAGAAAGACCTGATGCTATTTTACCGACTATGGGCGGGCAAACAGCACTAAATTGCGCCTTAGAGCTTGAAAAACAAGGCGTATTGAAAGAATTTAATGTTGAAATGATTGGTGCAAAAGCTGATGCTATTGATAAAGCTGAAGATCGCAAACGCTTTGATGAAGCGATGAAAAAAATCGGACTAGATACCGCACGATCAGGTATTGCACATTCACTTAAAGAGGCTTATTCCGTACTTGAACAAGTTGGTTTTCCCTGCATTATTCGTCCGTCATTTACTATGGGCGGAACTGGTGGCGGTATTGCCTATAACACTGAAGAATTTGACGAAATTTGTACTCGCGGACTTGATCTCTCGCCAACTAATGAGTTACTGATTGATGAATCGTTGATTGGTTGGAAAGAATATGAAATGGAAGTAGTGCGTGATAAAAATGATAACTGCATTATTGTTTGCTCCATTGAAAACTTTGACCCAATGGGAATTCATACTGGCGATTCAATTACGGTGGCTCCAGCACAAACTTTGACGGATAAAGAATACCAAATTATGCGTAACGCTTCAATTGCGGTTCTGCGTGAAATAGGTGTTGAAACTGGTGGCTCCAATGTGCAATTCTCAGTCGATCCTAAAACAGGGCGTTTGATCGTTATTGAAATGAATCCACGGGTATCACGCTCATCAGCCTTAGCTTCGAAAGCAACAGGATTCCCAATTGCTAAGATCGCAGCTAAGTTGGCAGTTGGTTATACACTTGACGAATTATCTAACGATATCACAGGGGGGAAAACACCCGCTTCATTTGAACCATCAATCGATTATGTTGTAACCAAAATTCCACGCTTTAATTTTGAAAAGTTTGCTGGTTGTAACGACCGTTTAACCACACAAATGAAATCGGTTGGCGAAGTCATGGCCATTGGGCGTACCTTCCAAGAATCGATACAAAAAGCGTTGCGAGGGCTTGAAGTTGGCGCTTCAGGATTTGATCCTAAAATTGATAATTATGCTGATGAAAAAAATATCACCAAAATTCGTTATGAGCTCCAAGAAGCGGGCGCTGATCGGATTTGGTATATTGCTGATGCTTTTAGAGCAGGATTCAACTTAGAAGATATCTTTTTACTAACCAATATTGATCGTTGGTTTTTAGTACAAATTGAAGAGTTGGTTAACCTTGAAAACAAGCTAAAGGAACAATCACTTGCACAGCTTGATCAAGAAACATTGTGGCAATTAAAACGTAAAGGTTTTTCAGATTTACGCATCGCCAAATTGCTTAATACCACAGAACAAGCTGTTCGCGATTTACGTCATCAATATCAAATTCACCCTGTTTATAAACGTGTTGATACCTGTGCGGCTGAATTTGCAACAGATACCGCTTATCTTTATTCAACCTATGAGCAAGAATGTGAAGCTAATCCTCAATTTAGTCGTAAAAAAATTATGATCCTTGGTGGTGGTCCTAATCGGATTGGGCAAGGTATTGAGTTTGATTATTGCTGTGTACATGCGGCATTGGCACTGCGCGAGGATGGTTATGAGACCATTATGGTTAACTGTAATCCAGAAACGGTTTCAACCGATTACGATACTTCTGACCGCCTCTATTTTGAGCCAGTTACGCTTGAAGATGTGCTTGAAATTGCACATGTTGAAAAACCAGATGGTGTTGTTGTGCAATACGGTGGGCAAACACCGCTAAAACTGGCTCGTGCGCTTGAAGCTGCTGGGCTACCAATTATTGGTACCTCACCTGATGCTATAGATAAAGCCGAAGATCGTAAACGCTTTCAAGAAGTCGTCGATAAACTGGAATTAAAACAACCTGTCAACGCCACAGTGACCGATATTAACGAGGCTGTCATTGAAGCAGAAAAAATAGGTTACCCATTAGTGGTTAGACCTTCTTATGTATTAGGTGGTCGAGCAATGGAAATTGTCTATAATGAACAAGATTTAAGGCGTTATTTTAAAACAGCGGTAAGCGAATCAAATAATGCACCAGTCTTACTTGATCACTTTTTAGATGATGCAATTGAAGTTGATATTGATGTCATTGCTGATGGTGAGCAAATCCTGATTGGTGGCATTATGGAACATATTGAACAAGCAGGAATTCATTCGGGCGACTCTGCTTGCTCGCTACCAACACACACCTTAACTGCAGATATTTTAGACAAACTACGACTGCAGGCCAAACAATTAGCACTTGAACTCAATGTAAAAGGTTTAATGAATGGGCAATTTGCGGTGAAAGATAATCAAATTTATTTGATCGAAATCAATCCTCGTGCAGCTCGCACTGTACCTTTTGTCTCAAAAGCAACGGGTTTACCTCTGGCGAAAATAGCGGCTCGCGTGATGACGGGGCAATCACTTGCCAAGCAAAATGTGACTAAAGAGGTGATTCCTCCTTATTATTCGGTAAAAGAAGTGGTATTACCGTTTAATAAATTCAGTGGCGTCGACCCAATCTTAGGTCCTGAAATGCGCTCAACGGGGGAAGTCATGGGAATCGGTAAAACCTTTGCAGAAGCCTTTGCTAAAGCACAACTTGGTAGTTTATCCAATATGAAAAAATCAGGAAAAGCATTATTATCGGTTCGCGATCAGGATAAAACAAGGCTGTTAGAGGTAGCTAAACGATTAATTAATCATGGATTTAGTATTGATGCAACTATTGGCACGGCAAAGGTATTACAACAAGCAAATATACCATGCCAAATTGTAAAAAAAGAAAATGAAGGGCGACCAAATATCCATGACCATATAAAAAATGGCGAATATAGCTATATTCTTAATACCACTTCTGGACGAGCAGCTATTGAAGCGTCAAAAGTATTACGTCGAAGTGCCATTCAATATAAGGTACATTACGATACCACGATGAATGCTGCTTATGCTACAACTGCAGCGCTAGATTACGATCCGGCACAAACTGTAACGCCATTACAGCAACTTTATTGCTAATCACAAAGATAAAGACGAGTATCACTCGTCTTTAATACAGAATAATGTTAATTTATTTGCTATATTTCAATCAATTTAATTAGTTATTATCATGGATATGATTCATTCTTCTTATCTAAAAGACATTCAATTAATTACGGCTATTTCTGCATTACTACATGACCTTGGCAAAGCAACAGTTGGCTTTCAAGATAAATTAAATAAAGGTCTTGTTGCAGCTGATCCTTATCGTCATGAATGGATTTCATTACAACTATTTTTATTGATGATTCAAGGCTGTACTACCAATCAAGCTGTATTGGAGCGCTTAGCAAATTTTACTGAATTTCAAAATCAAACCCTAGATTGGCATAAAGAATTAACCAAAATTGAATATAATGATCTCACAATATTACCAATATTAGCACAATGGATTGCTTGGCTTATAGTTTCGCATCATAGAATGCCATTTTTTGTACTCGTAGAACCAAAAGATTTTAAAGGTATGCAAAATGATGATTTTGATATTTCTAAGTTAACGATAGATAGCTTTTATGAAAATTTAACTGCAGTTGAAGGATGGGTTAAAAACAATTTTAGTCAGCATCCTGCACCTGAAAATTTCTGGGAACTTCAAGATAGCGTAACAAATAGTAAACTGTGGCTACACAAACTAAATGAATATGCTACAGCAGGTTTAAATCAAGAATCATTAATACAGTTAAGCCAAGTAGATCCTTTTTTATTACATATTTCGCGCTTATGTTTGATGACGGCTGACTACAATTATTCCAGTTTGCCACCTACAGCTAAAAAGAATAATTACCAACAAACACTAATTGCCAACACCTATCTAGGTGAAGAAGGCAAGCAAACTAAGCAGTATTTGGATGAACATTTGTTAGGTGTTGCTGAATATTCAGAGAGTTTTGCTAACTTATTAACTAAAATTACTACCCAACTCCCTACAATTAATCAACACAAATATTTTACTGAACATACAACTGTCGAACGCTTCCAATGGCAAAATCATGCTTTTGATTTAGCAAAAAGTTATCAACAACTATCTGATGAATGTGGCTTTTTTGGTGTTAATATGGCATCGACTGGCTGTGGTAAAACCTTAGCCAATGGGCGGATTATGTATGCGCTTTCAAATCCAAAACGGGGCGTGCGTTTTACCATTGCATTGGGATTACGTGTTTTAACGTTGCAAACAGGTAAAGCATTAAGAGAAAGATTACACTTAAGTGATGAACATCTGGCGATTTTAGTGGGTGGGCGAGCCACAAAAACCTTGTTTGAACTGAGTAGTGAAGACATTGAACAAAACGATTCTCAAAAAAAATCAGAAAACCAAGGTAGTGAATCTATCGAATCGTTACTTGATGAATATATTGATGTAGCAGAAAGTGGTATTGCTGATTGTGAATTAGGTACTATTATCGAAGACAGTAAAGCACGGCAATTACTTTATGCGCCTATTGTGACATGTACAATTGACCATATTATTCAAGCTAGCGAATGTATCCGAGGCGGTAAATATATTGCACCAACGTTAAGATTATTAACCTCAGATTTGATTTTAGATGAACCGGATGATTTTGATCAACACGACTTGCCAGCGCTGGCGCGTTTAGTCCATTTAGCTGGATTGTTTGGGAGCAAAGTACTACTGTCATCGGCGACCTTAACGCCAGATTTAATTGCCGGATTATTTGATGCTTACCAAGCAGGACGAAAAATTTGGAATCAAAATAACCAATATGCCGATAATACCATTGTATGTGGTTGGTTTGATGAATATGAACAGTCGATATCACAAATTGCTGATACTAAAACGTTTCGAGATCATCATCAACAATTTGTAGCAATGCGCATTCATCAATTAGCACAAAGCGCAGTTCGTCGCCAAGGGCATATCTTAGATCTACTAAATTACCAAGAAAATAAAACAGAAAACCAAAAAATTAATTATGGTGTGCTAGCTAAACAATTATTAGATCAAGCTTATCAATTTCACCAAGATCATCATCAAATTGATAAAAAATCACAAAAAAAGGTAAGTATCGGTTTAATGCGTTTTGCCCATACAGAAGATGTTATTTCACTTACCGAACAAATTTACGAACAAAAGAAGTTACCTAGTGATACTGCTTTTCATATCGTGGTTTATCATGCTCGACAACTGCTGTTATTGCGTAGCCAATTAGAAGAAAAACTTGATAGAATTTTAAATCGCAGTGATGAACAGGCTCTATTTAGCCAACCAGAAATTCGCCAAGCGATAAAAGGTAGTAAAAAAGAAAATCATATCTTTATTGTGATTGGCACACCCGTCACCGAAGTCGGGCGTGATCACGATTATGATTGGGCGATTGTCGAACCATCATCCATGCGATCTATTATTCAGTTAGTTGGACGCGTTTGGCGTCACCGGCCACAAAAAATTGCACAAAAGGCCAATGTGGCCATATTAGGCTCGAATTTAAAAGCAATTGAATCTAAGTATCGTACGGATAAAGCCTGTTTTACTAAACCAGGGTTTGAAGAAGAGCCATTATTCTTGCTGAAAACCCATAAAACCCATGAACTGATTCCTGAGCATCAGTTAGTAAATATTGATGCGGTTCCACGTATTAAGTCCTGCCCAGAAGATGGGCTGACTCTCGCCGAATTAGAACATAAGGTCATGGCAGATCTCTTTGCGATTAATGCCCGTAAAAGTAATTACGTGACCAGCTATTGGCAACAAGGCTTAGCTCATCACCATTGTGTCCATTTACAGGCGATTTCGCCATTTAGATCCGATGAACAGCAAGATGAATGGATCTGTCAAATAGACGAAGATGGTAAATTGAATTTCACTTTTAGCGAAATCGCACGACAAACACCAAATGAAAAATCGCTAAAACAAAGAAATAGAGCAATCGAATTAGAAAATTGGTCCTTTGAAAACCCACAAATTCAACCATGGCTAACCAATACAGTACAACAAGCCATAGAAAAAATAGCCCAACATTTTCCTGATAAAAATCAATATCGATTAGCTAATGAATTTTGTAGTGTTAACTTAAATAGTAAAAAAAGTTGGTGTTTTAATCCTTGTTTGGGATTTTATAAAAATAAGAAATAAAAGGATATTTTTTTATATTGAAACATATAGTTATATAAAATTTTTTTGTCAAAAAATCTTCAGATAAATAAAAGCGACTAGTATAAAAGAAATAATTCTTTTATACTTAAAATGAACAACCGCATAGGTTGCTGAGAAATTTTAAGTATTTTCTTTCCTTTGAAGAGTATTTTACCGCTGAATAAGCGGTTTATAAAAAATAAAGTCCTACTCTATAAATTAGTTAATTTTTGAGAGATTGGTGTAAATAAAACATCCTTTTAAGTATTATTTTTTCTTTTATTATTTCTTTTTTTGTTTATTTTTTTTGATCATTTTTTGTTTGATCTTTGGCAGGATTTATTTTATTCTAATTTTATTAAAATGTAAGAAAACATAAGGAGAGCCAATGAATAGTATTTCTTGGCAAGATATAAGAAAGGTAATTTTGGAATTTCTACAACAACGACTTGCCAATAATAGTAGTTATAAAAGTGAAGTTACTAAGTTAGAAAAAGCAAAAGAAGCAGGCGATCAGGTTGCAGTAAATGAAACTCAGCAAAAGTTAGATGAGCTTGCTCAACGATTTGATTTTGAAACGTGGATGGAAGATGCTGCGACAAGAAGAATCTTATGGATTTCAATGGGCACTAATAATAGCAAAAGCATACATTCTTCAAGTCTTGGTGATAATATCAATTATTCAACACAATCCCAACCGATTAATCAGCTATATGTTTCTTCAGCTACACCTATAACCCTTCCGCTTGATTGTTCTGGGAATGCTGCTGCTCTTGATATTTTTTCTCTATTAAATCAATTTATTATAGATGATGTAACCTTTTTAAAATTGATTGTAAATGATCATCCTGCTGTTTTAGCTGCGCTTTCTGACGATAAAGAAAAAGCATCGCTTTATTTAGCTAACTTTAAAAAAGCTATTTTTAATGATTTTGGAAATCCAAAAGCTTCGGAGCTTAATAAGCAATTATATTGGCCCAATAGTGAAGAAACTTATTTATCGCAGCAAGAAAATAACTATCGTTTATTAATTCCACTACATCCTAGTTCATTATGTAATTTAGTTTATCAAAAAGTGCAAACAAGGTTCTCGGAAGAAAATAAAAAAGCGCGAGAACTACGACGAATTAAAGAGATTGAACATCAGCCTTATTTTTCATTTCATCATTTGGCTGTAGTTAAATTGGGTGGAAGTAATCCTCAAGGTGTCAGTCAATTAACAAGTAGTCAGGGAGGACGTAATTTCTTATTACCATCAATGCCTCCAAAATTTGAAAAATCATGTTTTCCATCAATTACTGAACGTAGAGAGAATATCTTTAATGATTCCCTGCAATATTTTTGCAGTTTTGGTTTTAATACATTGTTTGACATGGTTAAATCTTCTAAAAATACAATAAAAGAACGTGATGATCGCAAAGATGCATTTGTGGCAATCTTATCTCCACTACTAAAATTTGCGAAACATATTCAACAGAATATGCCAGCAGGTTGGAGCCGAGAATATTTACTTAAATTAAATCAAAAATTATGGCTTGATCCTAAAAGAGCTGAACTAGAGGGTGAAGAAGACTTTAAAAGATTGTATGAACAAGGTGAATGGTTAAATAGTTTAGAAAAAGATTTTTCTAAGTGGATAGAAAATGCATTAGATGAAAAATTTAAAGATCTAAAAATAGATTTTTCTGATAATGATTCAAATGAATGGCGTCGTGAATTTAGAACTGCGGTAAAAGCAAGTCAACGTAAACGGGAGGGGATCTTTTAATGGCATCATTACGTTATTATTTATTATTTGATCATGTCAAAATTCATAATGCCAATGCAATTTCTAGCCCATTAACGTATGGCTTTCCGGCTATTTCGGGGTTTTTGGGTGCGATTCATGCTTTAAGTCGTAAAATTGAATCAGAAAATCCTATTTACTTAGATGGTGTGTTAATCGCCTGTCATGAATGTGATGTACAAGTTTATCGACCAAACAACTATGCGGATTATACTTTTCGATTAACACGCAATCCACTAGCTAAAAATGGTAGTACTCGTTCAATTATTGAAGAAGGGCGTGTTCATCTGGATGTTTCATTAGTTGTAGAAGTAAAAGTGCAGTCTCGGTCTTGTTTGAATAAATCTGAAGATAAAGAAGAATTTATTACACAGATGAAGAATAAGTTATACCAGCAACGTATAGCTGGTGGATATGTAGAATCTATTGAATCGGTAGAATTATTCCCTGCCTTTAAATCTCATGATGATTTAATTAAAGCTTTGTTACCAGCATTTGTTTTAGTTGAAGCACCACAAGATTTACAAGATATCACTACTGAATTACAGCAACAAGATCCTAATGCTACAGCGCTTGATGCCTTGATTGAAACAGCGATGTTGCATCATCATCCACAAGAAAAAGATCACTGGCAAACCACATCGGTTAAACAAGGTCGTGGTTGGCTTGTTCCTTTGCATTTGGGTTATCAAGCTATTTCACCGTTATTTTCAGCGGGTAAGGTTGAACATGCGCGCAGTAATGAGCATGCTACGCAATTTGTGGAGTGTATTTATGGGCTTGGTAAATGGGTCTTTCCTTTACGTTTGAAAGAGAATTTATCACAGGCTTTTTGGCGTTATAAATGCAGTGAATTGCAATCTAATGATGCAGAAATTTATATTATCAATCAAGAAAGCAATTAAATAAATTTAGAGAATTATAGACTAAGGAATACATTATGAGTAAAGATAAAATGACAACCGCAAGTGTACTTGCTTTTGAACGTAGTTTTGATATTTCAGATGCGATTTTTGCACAGCAAGATAATACCGATAACGGTAAATTATATCCTGTTGTAGTCACTGAAAAATCAGTCCGAGGCACTATTTCAAATCGTCTTAAAAATACAGTGGCAAACGATCCAACCAAATTAGATGCTGAAATACAAAAACCAAATTTACAAACAGTAGATGTCGCTTCGTTAGATGCCGATAAAGATACTTTGATCGTTACATGGAGCTGTAAAGTGTTGCCATTTTTAGGTAAACCATCAGTGTGTAATGATATCGAATATCAAAAAGAACTAGAAAAAACAACGCAGGGTTATATTCAAACGCAAGGATTGACAGCACTAGCTAAGCGTTATGCTATTAATATCTTAAGTGGCCGTTGGTTATGGCGTAACCGTATGGCAGCAGAGCAAATTAGCCTTTCGATTACTCGAAAAGATGAAAAAAAACCAATGATTGAAGTCAGTGATGTTAAACAATATCAACTAAACTCATTTGATTATGATGATAAATCGGTGAATGATCTTGCTACACTGATTGAAGCAGGATTATGTGGTAAAGAGTTTGTGATTTTTAACGTTGAAGCCAAATTGAAAATGGGCTTAGGTCAAGAAGTCTACCCGTCACAAGAATTAATTCTAGATACTGGCAAAACTAAAAGTAAAGTATTGTATGAGAAGAACAAACAAGCGGCCATGCATTCACAAAAAATCAGCAATGCAATTCGAACTATCGATACTTGGTATGACGATAATGCTCAATTCCCAATAGCAATAGAACCGTATGGCTCGGTGACATCAATGGGGCATGCTTTCCGACAACCAAAACAGAAATTAGACTTTTATACCTTATTTGATAATTGGGTATTAAAAGGTGAAAAACCATTGCTTGAGCAACAACATTATGTGATTGCGGTATTAATTCGTGGTGGTGTCTTTGGTGCTAGTGGCAAGGAGTAAATAATATGCACTCACACTATTTAGAGCTGCGAGCTATTTCGCAAATTGAGATAACCGAGGTGGACGTGATGAATCAAGTCATGCAGTCACTGCACCAAATTTTAGTTAATCACCAAGGAAATATCGCAATTAGTTTTCCTTGTTACCATTTGCACCGAACATTAGGCGGAGTGATTCGCCTATTTGGTACCGAGCAGGAATTACAAAAACTTAAAGCAGATATACAGCAAAAATCATCGATTAGTGATTATGCTTTATTGATGGCTATCACAACAGTACCGACGACGATAAAAGGCCATTTACGTTTTAGTCGTGTTAATCCTAAAGGTCAGAGTGCGTTAAGACGTGCTGAAAAAAGATTAACAGCACAAGGCAAATGGACGCCTGAAGTGAAAAATAAAATGGTTGAAAAGTGGGGAAGTGTTCATTTGCAATACCCACATCTTCATTTGAATAGTAAAAGTACAGGTCAAAGATTCATTTTGTGGTTAAAGCAAGAAAAATGCCCAGAGCCTGTGCAAGGCACATTTAATAGCTATGGACTAAGCCAAAACGCAACAGTTCCTGATTTTTAAATCATTAACCCTTTTTTTGAGGATGATTTTAACATATTGATTATTATTAATATTAAAATAGACTCAAAAAAAGGGTAAAAATTGGGAAAAGTGCAGTATGCTCTTTTACAATAAGGCATTATTGAGATAAAATTCTACTTCAATGCCGTGTAGGCAGTTTAGAAAGCTTTTGCGAATGTTTCATCGTTTTAGAAAACCTTCAATGCCGTGTAGGCAGTTTAGAAAGTAACATAAAAGCGCCCCTTTTATTCTTACCACTTCAATGCCGCGTAGGCAGTGTAGAAAATTATTTGAAAACTTTCGGATTGAATTTTGACCATTATCATAACTATTCTGCCCCAATTTGCGTACTCACTTTTATTTCTCGATTATCAGTAATTTCTAAATTTGACAATACCGCTAATTGAGGAAAATTAGGTCTTAAAAATTGTGAAAGCATTGGTCTTAATGTATGGTTTACTAATAATACTGGTGGTGCACCAATTGCCTCTTGTTGATTAAGCGCTTTTTGCAGTTGCTCAATAATATGTTCAGCAAGCCCTGGTTCAAAATTGCTAGTATTTTGGAGAGCTTGTAATAATAAACGTTCTAAATTAATATTTAACCCTATTACATTGATTGGTGCTGTACTGGGGAACCATTGCTGAGTAATTACTCTACCTAATGCGATTCTTACCATACTAAGTAATTGATAAGTGTCACTTTGGGTTGGTGCATGCTCGCAGATTGTTTCAATGATAGTTCGCATATCTCGAATTGAAACCTTTTCTGCGATCAAGTTTTGCAGTATTTTATGAAAAGTAGTTAATGTTACAATACCCGGAATAAAATCTTCCACTAATTTGGGGATATCTTGTTTTATTTTGTCGAGTAGTTCTTGCGTTTCCAATCGACCCAATAAATCACTAGCAAACTGTTGTAATAAGTGATTAAAGTGAGTAGCAATCATAGTACTAGTGTCAACAACGGTATACCCTAATATTTGCGCATTTTCCTTATTGCTTTCATCTATCCAAACCGCAGGCAGTCCAAAAGCTGGTTCGGTTGTTGCAATACCTTCAATGGTTTCTGTCACCTTACCGGGATTTATAGCTAACCATTTATTATTAACAATTTCCCCACTGCCGATTTCGCCACCTTTTATAAATATCTTGTATTGATAAGGCGCTAATGAAAGGTTATCTCTTATATGTACCTGTGGGGGTAAAAAGCCCAGTGTTTGCGCGAATTTCTTGCGTAAACTACGAATTCTTCCTAATAATTCCCCATTTTGATTTTGATCAACCATGGGAATTAAGCCATATCCTACTTCCATTGCTAAAATATCTTCAATATTTACATCAGACCATGTTGCTTCAATATTAGCAGGCGCAGTTGCTTGTGTTTCTTTGATTTTATTTGTTGCCTTGGGTTCTGTTTTTTTCTGTTTTGTTAACCACCAAGCGATAAGTGATAAAAAAGTGGTAAAAAGTAAAAAAACGATATTTGGCATTCCTGGTATTAATCCAAGTAAGCCAATTACTACTGCAGTTAAAATTAATACCTGAGGATTATTAAAAAGTTGGTTGAGCATTTGATTGCTGATGTTATCTTGTGATGTAACACGAGTAACAATAACCCCAGCTGCGGTTGAAATAATTAATGATGGTATTTGTGCAACTAATCCATCACCAATAGTCAGCAATACATAGGTCTTACTTGCATCAGAAAGGGCCATACCATGTTGCATAACACCTACTAATAAACCACCTATAATGGTAATTGCCATAATAAGTAAGCCTGCAATAGCATCACCTCGTACAAATTTACTGGCACCATCCATTGAACCATAAAAATCTGCTTCTTGGGTCACTTCAGCTCGGCGCAACTTGGCCTCATCTTCACCAATTAGACCAGCATTAAGGTCGGCATCGATTGCCATTTGTTTTCCTGGCATACCATCTAATGCAAAACGTGCACCAACCTCGGCTATTCTACCTGCCCCTTTGGTGATAACCATAAAGTTAATAATGACCAGAATAATAAATACCACAATACCAATAGCAAAATTACCACCAACCAAAAAGTGTCCAAAAGCCTCAATAACTCGCCCCGCAGCAGCACTACCTGTATGTCCTTTCAATAACACTACTCGGGTTGAAGCGACATTTAACGATAACCGTAATAAAGTAGCAAAAAGTAAGACTGTTGGAAAAGCAGCAAAATCAAGCACCCGTTTAGTAAAAAGCGCTACTATTAAAATAATAATGGATAAAGCGATATTAAACGTAAAAAACAGATCTAAAATAAATGCAGGCAGAGGTAATACCATCATTGAAAGAATCAATAAAATTAGCAGCGGACCTGCTAAAATTTGATAATGACCATTTTTTAATGTATTGGTCGATAATAAATTAAGAAGTTTAGATTTAATCATAAGGTGTATAAGTGCCTTTATTTATTTACAGATAATGACTCTGGTATAGGTAAATTATTTGGTTTTGCTGGTTTATCACCACCATATTTATGCCACTGCTTTAATTGATATACCCAAGCTAATATTTGTGCAACAGCAGCATATAGTTCGGTTGGAATCGTTTCACCTATTTCACCGTGACGATATAAAGCTCGTGCAAGTGGAGGTGCTTCTAATTGGGGAATGTTATGTTCACTAGCAATTTCTTTAATGCGTAGCGCAATTTTATCTGTACCTTTTGCCAATAACTTTGGGGCCATCATTGTTTTTTCATCATATTGCAGAGCAACCGCATAATGGGTTGGGTTTGTGACAATGACATTTGCTTTCGGCACATCTTTCATCATTCGGCGTCTTGCCATTGCTTGTTGCATTTGACGAATTCGCCCTTTGATTTGTGGATTACCTTCTTGCTCTTTAAATTCATCCTTGATTTCTTGTTTTGACATCTTTAATTTTTTTAAATTACTCCAAATTTGATAAAAGATATCAAAACCCACCATCGGTATTAAAGCAATAATACTAAGAATTCCACAAAGAATAATTAACTGTGTTGATTTCGTTAATGCATTATTTAAATACATATTAGGTAACGATAACATGTCATAAAAATGATGCATTAAAAACAGCGTTGAAGCCATAGTAATTAGTATTACTTTAAGCACACTCTTTAACAATTCAGAAAAAATTTTAGTACTAAATAATCTGCCAAATCCTGATATTGGATTGAGTTTTTTAAAATTAGGTTTGATTGATTGCAAGCTAAATAACAGACCACCAACACAAAGTGGTGCAAATATAGCAATAATAACTAAACCTAAAAAAATTGGTACAACTGCCCAAAAACCATGGATTAATAAGTTAACTAAATTAAAGACAATTAACCTATCATCGGTTTTATACGAAACCTTGATTGCAGTTTTTATAATTGTGATTAATTGGTTAACTAAATGTGATCCCATTACCCAAAATAAAGAAATACCTATTAGCAATATTAACAAAGAGGTTAATTCTCGAGATCTAGGGATCTGCCCCTTTTCTCTAGCCTTTCTTATTTTGCTATCGGTAGGTTGTTCACTTTTATCTAGATCACTATCGTCAGCCATGATGACATTAAATAAAACTTTATAGTTTGTTTAACAGTTACAATGCTAACAGTATGAACTAATTACTCACAAGTTATTGGCTGAATAAGAGGGTATTTTTGGTGCTATTTATCGCCTTTACCATCAAAAATATCTATTTCCTACTAAGCTTTAGCGCGTTTTGACGAAATGACATCGGATTGTTGGTAGCCGTTTTTGGTATACACAACTGGATTATTTATACCTTTAAGATAATTAATTGATTGCTGAGTTACTTTCATGCGGTTTTGAATAATTAATCCGTTATCACGATTTATCTTTGATAATAATGCTGTTGTATCAGTGATTGATAACCAATGAGCTGCGATTGTTGAGTTTTCTTCATAAGGGGGGTGAATGTTAAATTGTTTGCTTAACAATATGCGGTTCTCATCCAGTAATTTTAATTGAATTAATAGCTGACTTTTTTGATTAATAATTTCATTTAACTGAGTTGTTAAGCTATTTTCAATTAATATTTGTTGCTCTGTTTGCAGGATTTCTGAAAGCATTTGTAACATTTCTGTTATTTTGTTAAGAGTGTTATTGAGTTCTTGCATTTTTATATTCCTATCATTGTGATTTATTTATTTTTAAATATTTTTTAATAATTGTTCAATTAACTTATCTGCAATTTTATGTGTATCAATAACCCATGAACCATTAGTAATAGCTTGTTTTATTTGTTCAATTTTTTCTACATCGATATCCTTATCGGTTGAATGTAGAAGATCCATTGAATGTTGAGTTATGCTTACGTTGGTACTCACATTGACACAATTTTTTGCTTGTACAGATGCTGTTTCATTTTTTTGTTGCTCATTGACGACATCATTTTTAAGTAGCCCTGATATGGTTGTAACGGATTTTGTTGCATCTATACTCATAAAATACCTTTAATCAAATTGAAGATTTAAGTGTTTAGTTTTATTATCGGCAATAATAAAAAAATCATTAATATTATTTGTTGAAAATGATTACTCCTTGTTGAGTAAGTGTTCCTTCGACAATCTTATTAGAATTTAGTTTGACTCTAATTTTCTCATTTAATACGGCATTACTAAGCGTTTTACCGCTTGTTGACACTTCGTAACCTTCTCCATAAATTATCACTTTAATTATTTGTCCTGCTTTTACTAGCCAACTATTTTGAAGCATTGTTGTTTTTATTGGCTCGTCCTGATTGATATGACGCAAAGCGATACGATTAAGTACATCAACTTCATTTAAAATAACCGAAGAAGGTAATTTATCTAGCCGACCTGATTGTATACGAATATGATCTTTGCTGATTACTGCTCCCGCATTTATTGACTGTTTAGCAACAATATAGTTACCTACAACAGCAACATGCATTTGGATAAATGTTTTCTTATTATCACATTGAGCACTAATAGTTATGTTGCCCCATAATTTTTTTTTATCTAATAGTGAAAGTATTGGTGTATCGCAATCCAATTTAGGTTTAGATGAAAGATAAGTAATTACAATCTCATCAGTTTTATGGTTAATCTGTTGAAATAGTAAATTATTAATCTGTTTATCAAGTGAATTAGCTAAAACCGTACTCGAACTAAATAGTATAAAAATAGCGAATGTTAATTTTGCAATTTTAATCATATTTACTTGTTTTAAATTATTCATAAACTGATTTTACTTTATCATTGTATTAAATGAATCTTGAAATAAGGGCAATTTTTACCGTTATTTCTTCAATGACTTTTTTTTGATTCGCTTAAAATTCTCACCATCAAAAAAAGTGAGACAATTTTATGTTGGATAAATTAGATACTTTTGTTAATTTTCATCAGCAAGCATTAAATATACGAGAAAAACGACAAAACATATTAGCTACAAATATCGCAAACAGCGATACGCCTAACTATCAGGCTAGAGATATTGATTTTAATGCTGAGTTAACTAAGGCACTTAACAACCAGAGCCATATTAATCATTTCAACCTAAATACAACCTCAAATAATCATATCCGAGGAGCGGTATCAATTAAGCCTAATCAAAATGTGCTTTATCGAATTCCTTATCAGGCATCAGCCGATGGTAATACTGTCGAAATGGATCAAGAGCGCACTGCTTTTATTGATAATAGTATTCACTACCAAAGCAATTTAACGTTTTTAGGTGAACAGTTTAAAAATATTATGTCAGTATTACAAAAAGGATAATAATGATGAGCTTTTCTATTTTTGCAATATCTGGGTCAGCATTAATGGCGCAAACCCAACGAATGAATGTTAGCGCTAGTAATTTAGCCAATGCTGATAGTGTAACAAGTACATCCGGTAAGGCTTACCGTGCCAAGCAAGTCGTTTTTCAAGTAGATAATCAAGGTTTCCCTAATAATAGTATTGCAGGGGTTAAAGTGTCGCAGGTTATTGATGACCCAACACCAATGAATTTAGTTTATGAACCTAATCACCCTTTAGCTGACTCAAAAGGCTATATTCAAAAAACAAACGTAGATGCAGTTGCAGAAATGGTTAATACCATTTCTGCATCACGCAGTTATCAAGCAAATATTGAAGTCATTAATACAGCAAAAACGTTAATGCTAAAAACACTGACATTAGGACAATAATAAGGAGTTACTGATGGGAGTATCGAATGTACTGGTTTCAGAATCTTCAGGAGTAAAAAGTCCTCAAACAAAGCAAAAAAACACGTCTGACGGTAATTCTAGTAAAGAGTTACAAGATAATTTCTTAACGTTATTGATTGCACAAATGAAAAACCAAGATCCAACAAACCCAATGGATAATAGTCAGTTAACCTCACAACTTGCTCAGATTAATACGTTAGCAGGAATCGAAAGACTTAACACCACATTAGGCATGGTTTCGGGGCAAATTGACGATAGCTTATCGGTTAATGCTAGCAATATGATTGGTAAAGGCGTTATGGTACCTGGCAATAAAATTTTAGTAGCAACCCCGGATCCTAATGGTATCAATATGTTTGATACTACCAAACCAGATAAAGAAACTATCACAACGCCTTTTGGTTTTGAATTGATGCGTGATGCAGATTCAGTGGTTATTACCATCCAAGATGAAAAGGGGAATGTGGTTCGTGAAGTCGATTTAGGTGCGATTCCTGCTGGGGTCAGCTCTTTTACTTGGGATGGCATGTTAAATGATGGAACAATTGCACCTGATGGGAGTTATACCTTTTCAGTCAATGCCACTAATGATGGGCAAAAAGTATCCTCTACATCGTTATCTTATTCAGTCGTGTATGGCGTGATTAACAGTAAAGTTAACAATAAAGTATTACTCGATTTAGGTATTCTTGGTTCTATTAGTATTGACGAAGTTCGTCAAATTCTTTAAAGGAGATGAAGTTCTATGGGGTTTTCTCAAGCAGTAAGCGGCATGAATGCTGCATCAAAACAATTAGATGTTATTGGCAATAACATCGCCAATTCGGCAACCGTCGGCTTTAAAAGTGCAAGCATCTCATTTGCTGATATTTATGCTGGGTCAAAAGTGGGAATGGGCGTAAAAGTGGCCAGTGTGATGCAAAATTTTAATGATGGCACAGCAACAACGACCAATAACAGCTTAGATGTTGCGATTTCAGGAAATGGTTTTTTTCGCTTAGTTGATAGCAATGGTCAAATTTACTATACCCGTAATGGGCAATTTCAATTGGATGCGGAACGAAATATTGTGTCTACTGATGGCTTACAACTGACTGGGTATCTTGCAACAGGAACGCCACCAAAAGTACAGCAAGGTGCAGCGCCAGGACCATTAAAAATTTCGCAAGAAATGTTAAATGCATCGGCTACCACAAAAGCTTCTTTGCAAACTAATTTAAATTCAAATAGCAAGGTGCCAACAAAACAACCTGTTAACGCACTTGATGCTGATACGTTCAATTATTCTACAACTATTACTACTTATGATTCTTTGGGTAATCAACGTAATGTTCAGCTTTTTTATGTAAAAACAGCCGATAATCAATGGGATGTTCACTATCTTGATAGTAGCGATCCTAATGCAACCTTACAACGAATTGGGCAAATGGAGTTTGATTCTTCTGGTAAATTAATTAGTGATCCTGAAATGACTATTAATATTAATGGTTTAAATGGTTCAGCGGATAATACCTTTACGCTATCGTTAGCGAATAGTTCTCAGCAAAATATGGGCAAAGAAGTCGGCAGCATTAAAACACCAATAGTTGATGGTTACGCACCAGGTGATTTAGTTGGCTATAGTATTAATGATGATGGTTCGATTTATGGTGTTTATTCAAATCAGCAAACAATGTTATTAGGTCAAATTGCTATGGCTGATTTTGCTAATGTTAACGGCTTAGAATCAGCAGGTAACAATAACTGGCGATCAACAATTAACTCTGGTACCGAAGTTTTAGGCGCAGCAAGTTCTGGTACATTTGGTTCACTAACTAGTGGTGCGATTGAATCATCTAATGTTGATATGAGCCAAGAATTAGTGAATATGATCGTTGCTCAGCGTAATTATCAATCTAATTCACAGACTATTAAAACACAGGATCAGATTCTAAACACGTTAGTTAATTTACGCTAATTGAAAGGTTATTTATGGATCGTGTAATTTATACAGCAATGTCGGCAGCAAGCCAAACGCTTCATCAACAGGCAATCACTAGCCATAACCTAGCCAATGTCTCTACAACAGGGTTTCGGGCTCAGTTAACAGCAATGAAAGCTGTGCCTATTGTTGGGAGTCAAACGATGCCGACACGAACTATGGTTACAGCCACAACGCCAATGTTTGATTCAGCAATGGGTGAATTTAATTACACAGGCAGAAATTTAGATGTTGCTTTAGCCCAAGACCACTGGTTAGCCATACAACTTCCTGATGGTAGTGAAGCTTATACGCGTAATGGTGCTATTCAAATTGACCAAAATGGCACACTGAATATTCAAGGATACCCTTTAGTTGGTGATAATGGTGTTTTAACCGTGCCACAACAATCGCAAGTGAGTATAAGCAGTGATGGAACGCTTTCTGCATTGGGTGCAGGTAATAAACCAACCACCATTGCCCAAGCAGGTAAAATCAAAAAAGTGCATCTTGAACGTCATGAAGTTGTTCGTGGTGATGATGGTTTTTTTCAACTTACTGACGAAGCTCGCAACCAACGTGGCGCGGTATTGCAAGATAACCCAAAAGCAAAACTCATGTCAGGGGTATTAGAAGGTAGTAATGTCAATCCTGTTTCAACAATGGTTGATTTGATTAGCCATTCTCGACATTTTGAAATGCAGATGAAAGAAATCATGACGGCTGATGAAAATGCACAAAAAGCGAATCAAATTTTATCGCTAACTTAGATTTATCAATATATTAAGTAGGAAGAAAAATGATCAAATCATTATGGATTGCTAAAACCGGCTTAACGGCACAACAAATGAATATGGATATTATCTCTAATAATTTGGCCAATGTTAGTACCAGTGGTTTTAAAAGACAAAGAGCCGTATTTGAAGATTTATTATATCAAACTGTTCGCCAACCAGGGGCTCAATCTTCAGAGCAAACAACGTTACCATCAGGTTTACAAATTGGTACTGGTGTTCGCCCTGTTGCAACAGAGCGTTTACATAGCCAAGGAAATTTAGAAGCAACTGATAATAGCAGTGATATTGCGATTAATGGTCAGGGCTTTTTTCAGGTTTTATTACCGGATGGAACACAAGCTTATACTCGTAATGGTTCGTTTCAAGTTAACCAAAATGGTCAATTAGTTACGGCTGCAGGCTATGAAATTCAGCCCACCATTACGATTCCATCTAATGCAACAAAAATGACTGTTGCCCGTGACGGCGTAGTAAATGTGACGTTAGCTAATCAATCAACACAGGTCCAAGTTGGTCAATTAACGTTACACACATTCATGAATGATGCAGGACTTGAAAGCATTGGTGAAAACCTGTATTTAGAAACCGAAAGTTCGGGAACATCGACCGAAAATACCCCAGGATTAAATGGTGCAGGGTTGCTATATCAGGGCTATACAGAAACCTCTAATGTCAACGTTGCTGAAGAACTGGTTAATATGATTCAAGTCCAACGCGCTTACGAAATTAATAGTAAAGCCATTTCGGCATCTGATCAAATGTTACAGCGTTTAAATCAGTTATAAGCATGAGTCTATGATAAACAAAATAAGATATCTTTATATTCTAATTGCTTTCTTTTTATTTAGCTGTGCACAGTTGCCTAAAAAAGCATTAGTTGAAGGCGAAACTAGCATAGTGCCGCAAATGCCCGAAATTGTGAACACCAGTGGTTCGATTTACCAAGCTACTCAACCTAGTAGCTTTGGTTATCAGCCTATGTTTGAAGATCGTCGCCCTCGTCATGTAGGGGATGTGTTAACAATTGTTTTGCAAGAAAACGTGAGCGCCAGTAAAAGTTCATCTATTAATGCGGGGCGTAATGGCTCAGTAAATTTAGGGGTAAAAAAAATCCCCACTTTTTTAGATGGATTAGTTGGTCGAGGCAAAGCCGAAACAGATCTTTCTGGAAGCAATGACTTTAAAGGTTCTGGTGGCGCTAATGCCAAAAATACATTTAGCGGTACTATCACAGTTACCGTTCAAGATGTCATGATTAATGGTAATTTAAAAGTAATTGGTGAAAAACAGATTGCGATTAATCAAGGCACCGAATTTATCCGTTTTTCGGGGGTGGTTAACCCAAGAACCATAAGTGGTAATAACACCGTTATATCAACACAAGTTGCCGATGCTCGCATTGAATATGTTGGCAATGGCTATATTGATGAAGCACAAACAATGGGCTGGTTACAGCGTCTATTTTTAAATCTTTCCCCATTTTAACGAGTCTGATTATGATAAAAAAACTGCGTTCCTTTTTTAGTGTTATCTTTATGATGATATTGGTCATACCGAATGGACATGCTGAACGTATACGTGATCTAGTCACTATTCAAGGTGTAAGAGAAAACGCTTTAGTTGGCTATGGTATTGTTGTTGGGCTTGATGGAACAGGCGATCAAACATCACAAACCCCCTTTACCATTCAAAGCATCACTAATATGTTATCTCAACTAGGTATTACCGTGCCGTCAGGAAGCAATATGCAACTGAAAAATGTTGCAGCGGTAATGGTGACAGCCAAATTACCCTCTTATTCACGAGTTGGACAAAAAATTGATGTTGTCGTATCTTCACTCGGTAATGCCAAAAGTTTACGAGGTGGCACATTAATCATGACGCCATTAAAAGGCGCTGATAATCAAGTTTATGCTATTGCTCAAGGTAACCTTTTTGTTGGTGGAATGGGCGCAAGCAATAAAGGAAGTAGTGTTAGTATTAACCAAATGGCAGGGGCTTCGATTCCTAATGGCGCAACAATTGAACGCGAGTTAGAAATCAACTTAAATGAACAAAATATTATCCATTTACACCTTAACGAATTTGATTTTACCCGAGCGTTAAAAATTTCGGACGCAATTAACAGACTACAAAAAAATATCGCTGTCGCATTAGATGGCACAACAATCGCTTTGCAAATGCCAGAAGAAAATACTGCAAAAGTAAAGCTATTATCACAAATACAAAACCTTGAAATAGCCGCAACGCCTATATCGGCAAAAGTGGTAATCAATACTCGAACTGGTGTTGTTGTGATGAACCAAAAAGTTAGATTAGATAATTGTGCTGTGGCGCACGGTAATTTGTCGGTGGTTATTAATCGTAAACTCAATGTTAGCCAACCCAATACTCCACTTGCTGGCGGCGCGACAGTTGTCACACCTGAAAATCAAATCAGTGTAGAACAAGAAGGGGGGGCACTACACAACCTAGCATCAGGTGCAGACTTAAATCATGTAATTAATTCACTCAATGTGCTCGGCGCTAATCCGACCGAATTAATGTCGATACTAGAAGCACTAAAAACAGCAGGTTGCTTACATGCAGCTTTAGAAACAATTTAACTTATTTGTCATTACATGGCTTATGAGTAATATAAATTAGGCATGATAAAAAAAGAAAATACAGTATGAATAATAAAATAAGTCAATCTTTAAATCATTTTGCTTATGATTTTTCTGGGCTTAATCAATTAAAACGCAGTGTTGCAAATGGTTCGGCAGGAAGCATTAGGCAAGTTGCTGAGCAGTTTGAAACGCTATTTATCAATATGATGATGCAGTCAATGCGCAAAGCCGTACCAGAAAGTGGTTTATTTAATCATTCCGCTACACAACTGTTTACTTCAATGTTTGATCAGCAAATTGCACAGCAAGCGGCAGGTAAAGGCTTTGGACTGGCTGACATTATTACTAAACAATTAAGTCATCATGCATCGCCATCAACAAAGGTAAATTTACAATCAAATACCAATAATGCCCCGCAAAATCTTCGGTTAGCGCAGTCTTTATTTAGTGATGTATCATCTAATATATCACCTCAGGCATTAGGGCAAATGCTTTATCGCCAACACAAGGCAAATCAGACAACAAACTCAACCAACGAATTATCGTTAAAAACACCCATAAAAGATGGAAAAGACGAACATATTGTTAAATTTGTAACCGAATGGCTTGAACCTGCCAAGCAGGCTGCAAAACGTTCAGGTATTCCTTATGAGGTTATTATTGCGCAAGCGGCTTTAGAAACAGGCTGGGGACAAAAGCAAATAAAAACAGAGAATAATCAATCAAGCTACAATTATTTTGGCATTAAAGCACCATCATCATGGCAGGGACGCTCAACGAGATTAACTACCCAAGAATACATTAATAATAATATGGTAAAAATCCAAGACCAATTTAAGGTCTATAATAGCAAACAACATGCGCTTACCGATTATATTAATTTATTAACAAATAGTCCCCGTTATCGTGCAGTAGTTAATGCGCCAGACGCCAGAACAGCAGCCAAAGCACTACAAGCGGCACATTATGCCACTGATCCAAATTACAGCGACAAATTGATTAAAATCATTGGACGTATTGAACAAATAGCCCAAAATAGTTCACCCACAAAGGTATCGGGGTTTAGGCAAATTGCGTTTAATTGAGAATAGGAATACTTGATTTAAATACAATACACAATATGTTTTTATTTAAACGGCGAGTGACTAAACCATACTAGAAAATCACTAAATTTCACAAAATGGTTTTAAACAGCACCGCCGCCATGTCACTTATAAAAACCATATCACTTATAAAAATCTTTGTTACACCAAAACGCTAAAAAACAGATATCATAACAGCGATAAAAATCGTTCAGGAAAGTTATTGATTTTATTAAAGTTTTTTGAATTTAATTTTTTATGTTAGTTATACCATTACATTGATCGATTATCTTGCATGATATGGCATTACTTGTTGAACATTTCTGCAAAAAAGGAGGCGTTAAGCCTCCTATAGGGGATGAATTATTTTAGGGGGTAAGATCACGTTGCACAAATCAGCATGCAATGCTTATTTCATTTGAAACAGTGACATACTTTGCATTGTCATAAAGGTGTATTGTGCAGCTTGTAAATTTGCTTGTAGTATGGCGTATTCTGAAATGGCATCATACCAATCTACATCTTCAAATTGACTAATTTGTGTTTGAAATTCAATATCTAACGTTTTGCCTAGTGTGATTAGTCTGTTTACTTCGGATAATACCGAACCGCCTTCTGCTCTAAGCGTTGAAATATTGTTAAATGAATTGTCGACACCGTTGCGAGCTTTTGATAACCCTTCTCTAAATGCTTCAACACTTTTTTCATCATCATAATTTAAGTCTGATTTTAATGCATCGAGTGCATAATCAATACTGGCAAAAATATTGCTTTCTGCTGGTGAACCATCGGCATTTTTGACATTGGCATCAGTCATAAATACTTGAATACCTGTAAAACTTGCCGAGACCTCTCTTGAGTCATCAATCAGAACATTTACAGAGGTACTTCCACCAATATAAGTGACTTCGCCTGATTCATTTTTTATAAAAGGAGGTGTGTCATTTTTTTTACCAGCAAAAATGTAGTTACCGTTTGTGTCTTTTGAGTTAGCTAACGAAAGCAGTTGATCTTTTAAACCTTGTAATTTATTGGCAATATCTAGCCTATTTTCTTCATTTAATGTTTCATTAGCAGCATAAACTAAGGTTTCTTGAATTGATTGAATGACGGTGTTGATTTCCGACAAAAGCGTATCTTGGCGACTTAGTGTTTTTTCAGTACTTTCTCGCGTAGCTTGGAACTGCTCATTTTGAGCTTGCGCTTGTTTCAATATTAATGACTGTGCTGCTCCCATAGGATCATCTGATGGCGTTAAAATTTTTTTTCCTGTTGCTAGATGTAAACCAGATTTTTGCCATTTGCTATTAGTATTTAAAATACTTTGTGTATTTTTTTGATAGAGCGAGTTTGTACTAAGGCGCATTTTTTATCCTTTTATCATTTAGTTAAACTTAAAATGGTATCAAATAGTGTTGTTGCCGTATCAATCACTTTTGCATTCGCTTGGTAGTACTGCATATAAACTTGCATTGAGATATACTCTTCTTCAAGATTAACTCCAGATATTGATTGATTTTGCTCATAAATTTGCTGAGTTATATTTTGCGTTGATTGAGATGAAACTTTAGCTGTTTGAGTTTCGCTACCAATGTAACTCACTAAGGTTGTATAAGCACTTTTTAGCGTTGTTGTACCATTGATAAGTTTTTCATGTTGGATTTCTAATAATTTAGCAACATTACGATTATCGCCAGCGCCATTTTCTTCGTCATCAAAACCTGTTGCTAGTTTATTGACATCTTTAACCAACAGTTCTAATGACGAAGCAATATCCGCCACGGGTTTAATCATAAAAGAGTCACCACTCACTGCGTTACCGCTTATTTCAATAGATAGACCATCAAAAACCAATTTATTCCCTTCCATTTTTGGGGTTATTTGTTGATGATCGGATAATCTTGTGACAACCCAATCTTTGCCATTGAATTCTATTTTGTAATCAGATGCTTTTACATCTGTAACCGATGTAAACTCGATTTTAGCCGAGGCATTACCTTGATTTTTAGTATTGGTGATACAACTAGGATGGTTATAATCAAATAACTTTTCGCCTTGATTACCATTAATATCGATACCCGACATATGCACTTCGTTAAAGCGTTCTGCTAAATTGAGAGCGATTAAACCTAGTTGATTGCGTGCGTCGGTTAAAGGGCCTTCTCGAAAGGTTAATAGACCATTTAATGAGCCTGATGTGATGTTCTGACTAGTTAATTCCTGTGTTGCGCCTGAATGGTGTGTATAAATAATTGTATTGAACGAGGGATCATCTGCTGAAGGTTGGACTGATAATACATTTACAGAAGAACCTTGAACTAAATTTAATCCATTGGCTAATGATAAATTATATTGTCCGTTTTGCTCAGTAACGGTAATACCAATGATTTCACTCAGTTCGTTAACAAGTTGATCACGCTGATCAAGTAATGCATTGGGTTCAAGGCCGTTACCCACTGATTGTAGTTGTGAAATTTTTTGATTGAGATCAGCAATCTGCTGAGTATAAGTGTTGATTTTATCTACATTACTACTTAATTCAGTATTAATATTAGCGATTTGATTTTTTAAGTTCTTTTCTGTTTTATTAAACTGACTAGTTAACGATGCGAGATCACTAATCACCGTTTGTTTTGTTGATGCATCACCTGCATTTGAAGCTAGTTTATTTAAACTTGCAAAAAGGTTGTTGAGTTGTGATGAAATACTATTGTCATTTTCTGCCAATAGGTTATCGACTTTTGATAATTCATTATAATAGGCTTTAATTGAACCGCTTTGCGATTGTGATTGGCGCAGTTGTCCAACCACAAATTGGTTAAAGGCTCGGTTCACCGATGAAACCGAAACACCATTACCCACAAAACCAAAACTATGTTGAGTTCCATTAGCTTGACGTAAAATTTGCTGTTGACGATTGTAACCTGTTGTATGGGCATTACTAATATTATTGCTTATTACATTCAGCATATTTTGTGCAGCATTTAATCCACTAATACCTGTATTCATCAATGAATTTGTCATAAAAACTCCTAAATTTATAGTTTCAGTTAATAATATTATTATTAAACGAACGGGTTACTGTTTATATCGGCGCAATTCACCAAAACTTTAATTATTTTTTGGATAATGCCGTGGACGGTTTATCTTTTGATTATTGCTCGCTAGTGGATTGGCTTTGCTTTAAAAAATCAATACCTGTCATGTTGTTTTCAGACTCAATATATTCTTGTGCTGCTTTATTTAAGATCAAGATGCTAATACGACGGTTGGCATCATTACTGTAGTTTGGATTGTTTAAATTTACTGTATCGGCTAAGGCAATAATACGAATAATTTTGCTTGAATCTAAACCACCAGCAATAAGCTCTCTTCTTGATGAATTGGCTCTATCGGCTGATAATTCCCAGTTGCTATATCCTCGATCGCCTGTTGAGTATTGCCGTTCATCAGTATGTCCTGATAACGTAATTTTATTGGGTAATGAATTAATAATTGGGGCTAAAGTTTGCAGAATTTCTCGCATATTAGGATCGATTGTTGCACTACCTACATCAAACATTGGTTTATCGTCAGAGGCTAAAATTTGAATTCGTAAACCCATTTCAGTTAATTCAATAATAAGATTAGGTGCTAACTTTTTTAATTTTTCATCAAGATCGAAAATATCATAAATTTTTCGTGCCGCTTCAATCATTTGTATTTTTTCAAGTTGCTTTTTTTCAAATTCATTCTGTGACACAACATCATTTTTTTGTTCACCAAGCTGTTTACTCACATCATCGCCGCCACCAGGGATAGGGCTTTCACTATCACTAATGTTTTTACCACCATTGTAACCAATAATTAGAGGCGTTCTGAAGTATTCCGCAATGCCTTTCAACTCTTGTGGTGTAGATGTCGAAATTAACCACATGACTAAAAACAGCGCCATCATGGCAGTCATAAAGTCAGCATAAGCGATTTTCCATGAACCACCATGATGCCCACCACCATGCCCCGATTTTTTTTTAACTATTATTCTTACAGATTGATCTTTCATTACTCGTTATTTTTATTGATATTTTTATCTTTAATTTCTTGGATATATTTTTCTAATTCAAAAAATGACGGTCTTTCATGAGAAAATATCGTTTTTCGTCCAAATTCAATGCAAATTTGTGGTGAATAATCATGCATGCTAGCAATTAGTATGGTTTTTGTGCATTCTAATATTTTGATTACGTCGGCGTTTCTTTGTTTCAATAAAGCAGCTAATGGCGAAACAAATCCATAAGCAAGTAAGATCCCTAAAAATGTCCCAACCATCGCATGTGCAATAAGTTCACCAAGTTCACTAGCGGGTCTATCTGCTTGTGCAAGTGTATTAATAACTCCCATTACCGCTGCAACAATTCCAAATGCAGGTAGTCCATCGCCAATACTTGAAATGGCATCAACTGGTTTTTCAAGTTCATGAACAAAGGTTTCAATCTCTTCACTCATAAGTGTTTCGATTTCAAATACATCCATATTGCCGCTGATCATAAGTCGTAAGTAATCGGTGATAAAATCACAGATTCTAGGGTTATCTAAAATAAGTGGATATTGTTTAAATAATTCACTTTCATGGGGATTATCAATATCTGATTCGATTGATAATCCTCCATTTTGACGAATTTTGGTTAAAACGGTGTACATTAAGTTGATCAGTGTCAAATACAGATTTTTATTATATTTAGATGTTTTAAATAATGACCCTAGCGATTTGAGTGTTGCTTTTATCGTTTTTTGTTCATTACTGACAATAAAAGCACCAATTGCAGCACCACCAATAATCAATAACTCAAGTGGTTGAAATAGTACTGCTAAATAGCCACCACTAAGCACATAACCAACGAGTGCTGAGGCGATGACGACAATATACCCTATAATTATTAGCATTGACTTTCTTCTTTCTCCATAAAATAAAAGTTAACTTGCTGAAATATTTTTAATATTTATTTAAGCCGTTATTTGTGTGGCAACGGATGAATTTAAATTGCTTAATGTAGATAACATTTTCAGACACTTTTCATTATTTTCTTTTGGTGTCTTATGATTCTTGTCTGCCCTTGATGGTGGTTGGCATAAACTACAAGTAAACGTGTTTTTGGGGTGATAAGCATGTGTAATAAAAAGTCCACGACAAGCTGTACAGCATGATTGTTGCATAATATTTTTTTCAACAAATTTGACTAAAATCCAGGCTCTGGTTAATCCTAAAACAGGCTCCTCTTTGTGTGAAAATTGACACTGTTCCAGATAAAGTTGATAGGCTTTTAGGATTGTTTGAATGCCTGATTTTAGGCCGTTTTTAACTAAAAAAGCATAAGCATTATAAAAAATACTGGCATGGATATTCGGTTCCCATGTCATAAACCACGAAGTTGAAAAAGGCAATAAACCTTTAGGAGGAGGACAACCTTGAATCTCTTTATAAAGCTTAATCAGTTTATTTCGGCTTAAATTAGTTTCACTTTCCAACATTTGAATTCTACCACCAAGGGAAATTAATTTGATGGCAAGCTGGGTTTCTTGATATTTTTGAATAATACTTGTACTTGTCATTTTGTTTCCTTAGCTACTTATTAAGTGAGTCTAATAGCAAACTTGATAAAAGAATCCCTGTATGCATCTGCTTTATATCTCTAACTCGCGATTCTTCTGTCAGTTTTTTCATCATTTCTGCGTTTTCAAATCTTAATTGAAATATTAATTGATTGGTTTCTGATAAAACTAACATTTGAGAGGTACTTAAACTGCTAAGTATATCTGCTGTTTGTTCATCAATACCTAATCGATACATTGCCATCACTTTATCTTTTTCTATCATTTTCTGACTTAATAGTAGTGTCGACAAATTCAAATGATGTATACATTTAAGAATATCGTCATCTAATATATTTCCCAATTTTGCCACCAATCTATATTTATTTTATTCGCGTAAAAAAACGAATAAATAGTAAAATTAAAGTAAAATATTTTTTTATATGCGTAAAGTTACATTTTTAAACGACAAAGGTCAATAAAAAAATTATTTCAATTTATTTTCGATTGTTTGCATTTTATTTCACTTATTTTTTTATTTTTTCTAAAAAGTGAGTTTACTTTGTATTCTTTTTATTGCTTGGCTATGTAATTGGCTTACTCTTGATTCACTAATATCCATAACTTTACCAATCTCTTTTAAATTAAGATCTTCTTGGTAATAAAGTGATAAAACGAGTTTTTCTTTTTGAGGTAAATTTTCAATTTGTTGAATTACTGTATTACGAATTTCTTCATCTATTATGGCTAAAAAAGGGTTATTATCTTCTTCATTTTCAATAATGGCATCAATGTTATCGCCAAGTTTTTGATGAATTTCATCATATGAACATATTTGACTACAATTTGAATCTAATAAAATCTTACGGTATTCACTAATTGATAATTTTAAATATTGGGCAATTTGCTCATCGCTAGGGGATGTTCCTAGCTGTTTCTCTAACTCATTAATGGCTGTTGTGACATCTTTAATCTGTTTTCGAGTTTTTCTTGGCAGCCAATCACGGTTGCGTAGTTCATCTAGCATTGCGCCTTTAATTCTTGGTATGGCAAAAGTAGCAAAGGTATTACCTTGTGATTTGTCATAACGCTTTATTGTATCTAATAAACCGATATAGCCAACTTGTAATAAATCATCCAGTTCAACTGTTGTAGGTAAGCGAACAGCTAATTTTAAAGCTTCATTACGAACCAAATGAATATACTGTTTCCAATCGATTTGGTTTATTACACCATGCGAGTTATATAAGCTATTATCCATTTTTGAACCAATGTTAAAAAAGTGCTTAACCGTATTATGACGATAGTTGGTAAATTTAATGGGCAGAATAAAGGGGTAAAAAATAGCTAATTATAAATATTAGTCATAACAGCATTATAAAAACACCGTTATGACTATATGATAAACTTAGAATGACCAAAAATAGATGATCATAATTACTGTAATAAAGATAATACAGATTGTGGTACTTGGTTAGCTTGTGCTAATACTGATGTACCTGCTTGTTGTAAAATTTGACCACGAGTCATGTTTGATACTTCAGTTGCATAATCTGCATCTTCAATTCGGCTACGTGCAGAACTTAAGTTGTTTACAGTATTGTTGATGTTTGTTACTGTTGATTCGAAACGGTTTTGTACCGCACCAAGCTGTCCACGTAATGCATCAATTTTTGATAATGCTGCATCAATGGTTTTTAATGGATCTGCTGTTGGAGTTTCAGATACGTTAAAATCTTTTAAACCAAGCTCTGAACTATCAATTTTTTTCAAATTGATTTCAATGGTTTCGCCGTCATTTGCACCTACTTGGATTTTAAGTGTTTTATCTTCAGATAATACTTTAGAACCATTGAAATCAGTTTGTTTAGAAACACGATCAATCTCATCTAAACGTTGATCGATTTCATTTTGGATAGACTCTAAGTCACTTTTAGAGTTAGTACCATTTGCTGCTTGAACAGTTAGTTCACGAATACGTTGAACGTTGTTGTTGATTTCATTTAATGCACCTTCAGTAGTTTGTGCAAGTGAAATTCCATCATTTGCATTACGCGCTGCTTGAGTCAACCCTTTGATATTTGAAGAGAAACGGTTAGCAATAGCTTGTCCTGCTGCATCATCTTTTGCGCTATTAATACGCATACCAGAAGAAAGACGCTCAATTGCTGTACCAAGAACGCTTTGAGAGTTGTTAAGATTATTTCTTGCCATTAAAGACATTGTATTAGTATTAATTACTTGTGCCATTTTTATCTCCATTAATATAAATAATAAAATCAACGATATATTGATATTTTTTTCAATACTTTTGCTGATATATAACTTATCGGTAATAAAATAAGGAACTTTAGTTTTTTTAACATTTATATTTTTTAAAAAAGGTTATTTTTTTTCAAAAACTATAAATATTAATAAATAAATCATTATGTTATTTGTTTTATAAATAAATTTTCAATGGTTATTTTCTGTTCGTAAAAACAGACAGTTTCTTCCCTATTAAATAAATACTGAGTTGATGCTAAATTTTTAGAAAAACTAACCGATATAATAAATATTGAATAATTGTTATAGGCAGATTAAATCATGGCAATGAGTGCATTAGGGATTGGTTCTGGAATCGATCTGGGTGAAATTTTAAATCAATTAGAAGCAGCAGAAAAAACACGGTTAACACCAATCACTACGCAACAAAAGGCGATTAATGCCAAAATTAGTGGTTTTGGTAAATTAAAGAGTGCATTAACTACATTTAATACGGCAACCGCAAAATTACAAAAAAAGGAATTGTTTCAAAGTCGAACGGCAACGGGTAATAATGATTATTTTTCAGTAAAAGTAAATAGTAAAGCGGCATTAGGTAATTATGCTGTTACCGTGGATCAATTAGCGACTTCTCATGGAGTTGCAACATCAGCTATCAATGATAAAGCAACTCAGCTAGGTAATGGTAATGAAACACGAACTATTACTATTGAACAAGCAAATGGCGATAAGCTTGATGTAACATTATCTAAAGACGAAACCTCATTAGAAGCAATCGCCAACGCAATTAACAATGCTCAATTTGTTGATGAAAATGGAAAAACAAGCCCATCAACAATGAATGCTGCAGTTGTTCGTTCTGGAGATGGTCGTTATCAATTAGCTATTACTTCGAAAGAAACTGGTGAGTTACAAACTATTACCTCTATCACATCTGATGATGAGAAGTTAAATGAAATTATTGGGTTTGATATTAATCAACCGAACAATAGCCATATGACTGAAGTTTCAAAAGCGCAAGATGCTAAGTTTTCGTTTAATGGTATTGCTATAACAAGCAGTTCTAATACCGTCAAAGATGTGGTTGCAGGTGTAGATCTTACGTTAAAAGCAACGACAACAACCAGCCAAAATTTAGCGATAACTGCGGATGATGAAAAAGCCGAAGAAGCGATTAAAGAGTGGGTAGAGGCATTTAATCAGCTACAATCCACAATATCAACATTAACCCAGTTTACCGCTGATGAAAAAAATTCCAAGGAGCTAAACAGTAGTAATGGTCCGCTTGTTGGTGATGCAACATTACGTAATATAGATCAAAGTATTCGTTCCATATTTTCTAAAGGACAAGCTGGCGAGTTTTCGGTATTAGCTCAAATTGGTATTAATATGGACAAGAATGGTACGTTAACCATTAATGAAAATAAGCTAAAAAACGCACTGAGTGAAAACAGTGATGCCGTAGCGACATTGTTTACAGGTGATGGTAAAACTACCGGAATTGCTAATGAAGTTTTCGCCAAAGTTAGTGGGTTTATTGATAGTGATGGCATGATTGATTCAGCAACTAACGGTTTAAATGCAACATTAAAGTCATTGGATAAACGTCACGAGCAAGTAAGTAATTCAATTGAGCAAACTATTGAACGTTATCGAGTTCAATTTACTAAATTAGATGTTTTAATTAATTCTTTAGATAGTATGAGTAATTATTTAACAACACAATTTGATATGATGGCAAACTTAAAAAAATAGAGGAAAATAATGTATAAATTAGGTTCGAAAGCCTATGAACAAGTCAATTTAGAAACGCGTGTTAGTCAGGCTTCGCCGCATCAATTAATTGTTTTATTATTTGATGGTGCACTTAACGCAATTAAATTAGCAATTTTATATATTCAAAAAGGTAATATCGCAGGTAAAGGTGCGGCAATTTCTAAAGCAATTAATATTGTTGATAACGGTCTTAAAAGCTGTTTAGATTTAGAAAAAGGCGGCGAAATTGCCGAAAATTTAGATCGCCTTTATCACTATATTAGCCAACAATTAATCTTAGCCAATTTACATAATGATAAAGAAAAACTGCAATCTTGTTTTGATTTATTAAACAATATTGCTGAATCTTGGCGGGAAATTGCAAAATAAAAAAGGATGATTATGAAAGGAAATCAATTACTAGAACAATACGAACAATTTAATTATGTTATTGAACAAATGTTAATTAATGCAAGAGATGAAAACTGGGATTTATTAGTGAGTTGGCAAACGAAATATCTTCAATTATCAAAAGGAATTATGTTGGTTGATGATTTCGCTAGCATTGAAAATATGCCCCCGCAGCATCAAGATATTGTGCGTATGTATATTAAAAATATACTTAGTTATCAACAACAACTGACTCAATTGATCATTGCTCGTCATACTCAGCTTAGAGAGTTGATTGGTAAGCATGTTGATTATCAGAACAAAGTAGGAAATTACCAAAAAATTGCAAATTTAATATAAATTTTAGGAGCATTTGGTTCGGGCCTTATTTTTTATAATAAGGCCATAAAAATCTATTACTGTGTTGATTAAATATAGTATTTTATGCCAATGTGAATAATCATACATAAAACAGCCACACACAAAATATCGCTTTTTATTTTTTATCTAATAGAGGCTATGAATTAAACATTCATATTCATAATTTCTTGATAAGCAGCTACCAGTTTATTCCGCACTTGAATGCCAAACTGCAATGATACTGATGATTTCTGCATGCTAACCATTACCTCGTTTAGCGAAATATTAGTATCACCCATTTCAAATGCTGTAGCTTGTTGATTTGCTTGTATTTGCAATTGACTTATTTTATCCAAAGCCGTTTTTAGCTCTGAACCAAAGCTTTTTTTATCAGTAATATGCGCTTTTGGGGTAATAGAAGCTGACTCATTTAAATTAGCCAGTTCAATTGAGTTTAACATATTGATTGTATTCATCTTGATAATTATTTTTTCGTTTATTCTGCCAATGTATCGTTAAATTTATCATAAAAACAAAAAATCAAAGAGTTTAAGTAAGGGGAAAACTGTGCGCTTTTCTTGCCATTGAATTTTTTAAATACATGGATAATAAACTACAGAGTTAATCTAAATAGTTTAGAGTCAGGATGCTATGGCTAGCGAAACAGTCAATAATAAGGGCGAGTCAATTTTCAATAAGTTGCCTTTTGCCGATCAACTAAAACAAAACAAAAAAATGGCATTGTTAATTGCAGGTGTAATTACAATAGCTATTGTTAGTTTTATCTATTTATGGGCTAAGGATGAGTCTTATAGTGTTTTATTTAGTAATTTAAATGATAAAGATGGTGGCGAAATAATTAGTCAACTTGATAAGATGAATATTCCTTATCAGTTTTCTGCCTCAGGTTCGACAATCTTAATTCCACAAGACAAGGTGTATGATACCCGTTTACGTATAGCGCAACAAGGATTACCTAAAGGTGGTTCTGTTGGTTTTGAATTACTCGACAAAGAAAGCTTTGGTATGAGTCAATTCAATGAGCAAATCAATTATCAACGCGCACTAGAAGGTGAATTATCCAGAACAATATCGATCATCAGTAGTATTGATGATGCTAGAGTGCACTTGGCAATGCCAAAACCGTCGTTATTTGTTCGTGAGCGAAAATCACCATCAGCTTCTGTTGCATTAACTTTACTACCAGGCCGAAGTTTATCACAAGGTCAAATCGAAGCTATTATTCACTTAATTTCAAGCAGTGTGCCTGAATTACAGGCAGATAAAGTGACTATCATCGATCAGCATGGTCATTTATTAACGGGTGAAGGTTACCGAAACAGAAATACGAATGTTGCTCAACTCGAATTTAGTGAACGGATTGAAGAGAGTATTCGCCAACGAGTAGAAAAGATTATTATACCCATTCTAGGTAAAAATAATGTTAAAGTACAAGTTAATGCCGATGTTGATTTTAGTCGACAAGAATCAACATCAGAAACGTATGATCCTAATAGCGATATTGCGAATCAAACTATTCGTAGTAAGCAGAAAATGGAAAACCAACAATCCGCCAATAGTTATGGTATAGGTGGTGTGCCTGGTGCGCTATCTAACCAACCGTTGCCAACGTCTAGTGCACCGATTGATGCAGATGAAACAAAAACCGCATCGACTGAAAAAACAGATAAAGCGCAATCTTACAACCTACAATCAAATAATACAGTCAACTTTGAAGTAAACCGGCAAGTTATACACAGTCAAATACCAGAAGGGCGAATTAAACGCTTATCTGTTGCCGTTTTAGTTAATTATAAATTTGTCACAATCGAACCCAGTGAAAATGAATCTGAATCTGATGATAGTCAGGAGCCAGCTAGTACTGAGCAATGGGTAAAACTAGATAACGATGAACTTAAAAATATTGAGTTGTTAGCCCGCCAAGCGATGGGATTTTCAGATGTACGTGGTGATTCACTCACTGTAGCCAACTTAAAATTCACCGATCAACAATTAGATGAAGATAACAGCCTGGCATTTTGGAAAACCAATGAATTTTATCAAACGGTTAAAAATATTGGTAAGTATTTGATTTACACTTTGATTTTATGGGTTGTTTGGCGAAAAGTATTACGTTCGCTATGGGTAAAAGTACAACGACAATATCTAATTTTAAGTGATAAAACCACTGACGCATCAACTGTTGCCGAGGAAAAATTAGATTATAAGGCGCACAGTAAACAACAGCAGAAAATATTTGAAGATAACATGCAACAACAGCAATACATCCGCAAAGTTGTCGAAAAAGATCCTCGTGTTATGGCATTGATAATTCGTGGCTGGATGAATAAGGAGGACACCGAACAATGAATTTAAGTGAGTCTCAAAAAGCGGCCACCGTATTAATGGTATTAGGTGAAGAGCTGGCTGCAAAAGTGATGCAGTATTTAAGTTCGAAGGAAGTACAGCAAATCAGTGGTGCAATGATGTCATTGCCTCAGCTTTCTCAAGAACAGTTAAAAAGTATACTTAATGAGTGTCAAGGAACACTTGATGATTGTGCTGTTTTAAATACAGACACTGATGGATACTTACGTACAATACTTGAAAAATCCATTGGTAGTGAAAAAACCGAACGCTTACTTGACGATCTATTAAATACTGATCGTGAAGAAGCAACTGACGGTCTTGAAATGCTGAATTTTGTTGATGCTGCACGAGCGGTTGATCTTGTTAAAAAAGAACATCCACAAATTATTGCGACAATATTAGTGCATTTAAATCGTGATTTAGCGGCTGAAATTTTGAATCTATTTGATGATGAGTTACGTAATGACGTTATGTTGCGAATAGCCACATTTGGTGGTGTTGAACCATCAGCGCTTAAAGTGTTATCAGCATCATTATCAACGTTATTACATGGTCAAAATATTAAACTGAATAATATGGGTGGAATTCGTACAGCGGCTGAAATTATTAACTTAATGAAATCTCAGCAAGAAGAGCAAGTTATCAACTCATTACGTGATTATGATGGTGAGCTTGCACAGAAAATTATTGATGAAATGTTCTTATTTGAAAATCTTGTTGAAGTGGATGATAGAAGTATCCAACGTCTACTTAAAGAAGTCGATAACGAAGTACTCATCATCGCCTTAAAAGGTGCGTCAACAGCATTACGTGACAAACTATTAAGTAACATGTCGCAACGTGCCGCATCGATTTTACGTGAAGATCTTGAAAACAGACCGCCAGTACGTTTATCGCAAGTTGAAACCGAACAGAAGAAAATTTTGGTTATTGCGCGTCGATTAGCAGAAAGTGGCGAAATGATCTTAACTAGTGGTGATGATGAATACGTATAATCAATCCAATCAATTGAACTGGCAACCACTAAATTTTCGGGATTTAGCTACATGTTCGCTATCGAATGCAAACGAAAACGAAAACAAAGCGATAGAGCAAACCGAAGTTAGTGTGTTACAGCCTGATCTTGAGATTGAACCAGAGCCAGAATCAGAACTTAATACCGAAAATTCAGAATCCGCAGTTATCCAACAAACATTGGAGCAATTAAAGCAGGAAGTGGAAACACAAGCCTACCAAGAGGGCTTTAATTTAGGTCAAGAGGCGGGATTTGAAGAAGGAAAAAAAGCAGGTTACGAACAAGGCTTTCTTCTTGGTCAACAAGAAGGGCGAGAGCAGATTGAACAACAATTGAATGATGAAAAACACAAAACTATTTGCGCTATAACGGATATATCTAATAATTTTGCACAATCAATTAATGATATTGATGAATTAATCGTACCTAAGTTGTTTGATTTAGCGTTAATTGCTGCCGAAAAAACAGTCGGCAGTCTTACTAAAATCAAACAAAAACAACTAATGCATACGATAAAAATATTGGTCGATCAGTGTTCAATTTTGTCAGAACCTATGTCATTACACCTTAATCCCACTGATTGGCAATGGTTAGAACCCATGCTTAATGGAGAAAACTTACAATATCAGTGGCAACTCATTGCAGACCCTAACATTGAAATAGGGGGCTGTAAAATTTTTACTGACACCAACGAAATTGATGCCAGTGTCAACAATCATTGGCAAATCATGTCTGACTGTTTGCAACAGGATGATCATTAACGTGAAATATTCATCTTTATGGTCAGATAAAATTACCCAAGCGACACAGCGACTGGAATCTTTATCTTTAATTCGTCAATATGGGCGCTTGGTCAAAGCATCGGGACTAGTCCTTGAAGCGGTTGGATTAAAATTACCTTTAGGATCTAACTGCCTAGTTGAGCGACAAACAGAGGGGCAAATTGAGCCTGTTGAGTGCGAAGTAGTTGGCTTTAAAGATCAAACGCTTTATTTAATGCCCTTTGAATCAACAGACGGTATTTTATTGGGTGCACGAGTTTATACTAAACAATATGATCTAACACACTTTAGCCATAAAGTATTGCCAGTAGGCATGGGGTTATTAGGTAGAGTTGTTGATGCCATGGGTAAGCCGTTAGATGGCAAACCTTTACCAGAACATATTGAGTATGCGGGGTTAGCAAGTAAATCACTTAATCCATTACAACGAACGCCAATCCACCAAGTATTAGATGTTGGTGTAAGAGCAATAAATGCGTTACTGACCGTAGGGCAAGGGCAACGAATGGGCTTATTTGCAGGATCTGGCGTGGGTAAAAGTGTTTTGCTTGGTATGATGGCGCGTTATACTCAAGCGGACATCATTGTGGTTGGTTTGATCGGTGAACGAGGTCGAGAAGTTAAAGACTTTATCGAAAACATATTGGGTGAAGAAGGTTTAGCTCGAGCGGTTGTGGTTGCTGCACCGGCTGATGTATCCCCCTTATTGCGCTTACAAGGTGCGGCCTATGCCACTAAAATTGCTGAAAGCTTTCGTGATCAAGGGTTTAACGTTTTATTGATTATGGACTCATTAACTCGTTATGCCATGGCACAACGAGAAATTGCCTTAGCAATTGGCGAACCCCCTGCGACGAAAGGATATCCGCCTTCGGTATTTGCAAAATTACCGGCATTAGTTGAAAGAGCAGGTAATGACGAAAGCGGTAAAGGTGCAATTACTGCCTTTTATACGGTATTAACTGAAGGTGACGACCAACAAGATCCGATTGCTGATTCTGCGCGAGCAATTTTAGATGGGCATATTGTATTATCACGAGCACTTGCCGAATCAGGACACTATCCTGCTATTGATATTGAAGCTTCGATTAGTCGAGTTATGACCGACCTAACCCCCCCCGAAGACGAAAAAAAATCACGATTATTTAAAAAACTGTTTTCAAGTTTTCAACGAAACCGTGATTTAATCAATGTCGGTGCTTATGTAGCGGGTACTGATCCTTTATTAGACAAAGCAATAACACTATATCCCACAATGCAAAAATTTTTACAACAAGGTATTTATGAACACTGCAGTTATCAAGATGCCTATCAACAATTAGCGGACATAGTTGCACCGCAACTAACTCGTTAGGAATCGTGTGCTATGAATAAACATTCATCAAAAATAGCCTTTACTACATTAAAAAAACTGGCACAAAAAGCGGTTGACGATAATTTAATGAAGCTAAAAAGCGCGAATGAGAATCAACAAAATGCACAATCACAGCTTAATGCGTTAACGGATTATTATGTTGAATATCAACAAAAATTAAATAATGCCTTATCTGAAGGCATAAAAGGCAGTGAGTTAAGCAACTTTACATCGTTTATTGCGTCTATTGAGCAAGGCATTGAGCAACAAAAAAAATTGTTGTTATCGTTAGATCTCAAACAAAAGCAAATTATAAAAAACCTTAATCAATCGCAAAAAAACGTAAACACGTATGCCACATTACTCAACAAACAGCATAACCAATATTTACGACAGCAAAATCGGTTACAACAAAAACTGACAGATGAATTTGCGCAATTACAATTAGCAAGGAGAATATTAAATGAATATTAATCTGATTAATGATTTAAATCTTACCGCTTCTCGCCCATCAGAACTTGTTGAAACCGATAGCATGGTTAACGATAATGATCATTTTCAGCAACTATTGCAATTTAGTGAAAACCCAACAGAGAAAAATAAAAAAATAATTAATGCCAAGTCAAATGGTGAGAATGAGGAACATCAAGATAACGATGCCGACATGTCATTTATCGCCATTTATCCTTTTAATAGCGTACCACAACATCAAATGCATTCTACTTTGCTTGATGCAACTGGACATAGTGATCTCGACATTGATCAAAATTCATTAATAACGGGTAATATAAATACTGATTCATTAGGGGATTTATCGACTGATACTGCAACAAATGAGCAGGCAACAAAGTTGCTTTCTTCTATTTATGGTAGTGAAGACTTAATTAATAAAACGAATTCACAAATCGATGTCATGCTATTAGCGGATAATAAAAAAGAGGTAAAGCCAGCGCTTACTCGTAAGCAAGCGGCAAACATTAGGGGCGAGTTTAATTCTAATATAAATCACACTAAAAATAAGCAAAATGCGAGTAATATCATTCAAAAAATAGATAATTTACAAACTCAATTTGCAACCAATAATTATAATCCAGATGCGACTGAATATCACAATAAAGAATTTTTATTAGCACCGAATACAAATGGGCCGAGTTCGTTATTATCGTCAGTAAATGCTACGGTAAAGCCATCGACAATAAACCTAGCAACACAAGTTAGCAATGAACAATGGCAAACCTCGCTAACTGAACAAATTGTTATGTTTAATCGTCAAAACCTTAAAACTGCTGAAATTAAACTACAGCCTCAAGAATTAGGATCTTTGCACATTAAACTTGAAATAAATGACGATAAAATGAACCTGAATATGATGGCTGCACATCATGTTGTTAAGGGAATGTTAGAATCGGCATTACCTTTTTTAAAAACATCACTAGAACATCAAGGCATTACACTAGAACAAGCCAATATTGGTGACTTTTCGATGATGAGCGATTCACAACAATCAGCCATGCATCACCCTAAAAAAAATAGCCAACCACAAAGAGAAATATTACTTGATACGGCAGATGATAATATTGATCCAATTCACTTTGAAAACCGATCACTAAGTACAAGAATCAGTATTCTTGCTTAAAGCTTATACAAGCTCAATGGAGTAAAGCGTTTAAATAGGTAATGTTTTATTGCCTATTCTTCAAATCAATTTTAAAAATATGATTTATTATTCTTGTCGCTATAGACACTAAATGAATTGTAGAACCTTTTAAATATTATAGAGACAAGAATAAACATGCCAACAACCAAAAAGAAATCAAGTATTTTAAATTTATTTCTTATTCTTATTACACTGTTAGCAGTAGGCGCTGCAGCTTATTTGTGGTTTCAAAAAGGTTCACACAGCACAATTAAAGAACCAGAAGAGCCTGAAGTCACATCGCCTGTATTTTTAACATTAAAGCCATTTACTCTTTCATTGCCTGCTTCGGAAGAACGTATCGACATTAACAAAACGCTATATGTCGGTATTGTTTTACGTGTGGCGAATGAAGACCAAAAAACAGTGTTATTAGATTATTTACCCGAAGTAAGAAGCGATGTACTACTTTTAACCTCAAAACAATATGTTAATAATCTAAAACAAGAAAAAGGAAAAATCGATTTACAAGAGCAGATAAAAACTGCCTTATCCCGACAATATGATGCAAAACATTTTGTTAAGATTGATGAAGTGCTATTTACTGATTTTATTATACGGTGATTAACATGTCTGATAATCATGAATCAACAACAAGCCTTGATGAAAATAACAACGAGGAGCAAACCTTAGATTGTTCATTAATAACAGAAGAAAATTCTGCAAACAATTCAAAGGTTGACGCTGCATTCAATTTTCCTACATTGGGTAAAACGCCCAATGTAAAACCCTATGATCTATCCGTTAAACATCGCTTTATTCCTGAGCGTTTAACTGCATTAGAAATCATTAATGAACGTTTTGCTCGACAATTTCGAATTGGTTTATTTAACCGATTACGTCGCAATACCGATGTGATAGCATCTCCCGTTGAACCACTTACATTTGAAGAATTTTCTGAAATTTCGTCGGCAACGCATTTAAATCTTGTACACCTTAACCCATTAAGAGGTGCAAGCTTATTTTCATTTTCGCCTGAATTGGTTTTTATTATTGTTGATTCCTTATTTGGTGGCGATGGACACTCGACTCAAATTGAAACAGAAGGACGAGAGTTTACCCACACAGAACAGCAAATTATTAAAAAAGTCTTAGAGTTAGCATTAGTTATCTATCAAAACTCATGGGCGGATGTTTACTCGATTGAAACCGAATATATTCGCTCTGAAATACAAAGTAAATTTACCAATATCACCAATTCGCCTGATGATATTGTTTTAACAAGCAACTTTAAAGTCGAAGTCGGTAATAGTAAAGCAACTTTTTGTGTTTGCATTCCTTATTCAATGGTTGAACCTATCAAAGAGCTGCTCATCAAACCACCGATTGAGCAACAAACTTACCAAGATGATAATGTTTGGATGAGCTCGCTAACTAGCGGAATCAAACAATCTGCGGTCGAACTAGTCGCTAATTTTGCTACTGTCAATACTTCTGTAGCCAAATTATTAGCCTTAAAGACTGATGATGTTTTAATGATCGAAAAACCCACAAGCCTTGATGTCACCGTAGGGGGCGTACCTATTTTAACGGGGCATTATGGCAAAATGAATAAACAATATGCAATTCAAGTTGAGCAGGTCATTAACCCTGTATTAGAGCAATTGAATGAAGGAGTTTTTAATGACGGATATCAAACAAAATAGTGATGACAAACAACCATCTAATATAAATAGTGACCAAATTATCACTCAAGAGACCATTTTTGAAACACTATCGCCACAGCAAACAGAAGATAAAAAAAATGATATCAATTTGATCCTTGATATTCCTGTAAATTTAAGCGTTGAATTAGGCAGAACTAAAATGGCTATTAAAGATCTCTTAAATCTAACCCAAGGCTCGGTCATAGCTTTAGATGGTCAGATAGGCGAGCCATTAGATATATTAATTAATGGCTACTTAATTGCTCAAGGTGAAATTGTTGTTGTGGGCGATAACTACGGTGTACGCATTACCGACATTATTACCCCAGCAGAACGAGTAAGAAGATTGAGTCGCTAATGACAAGCAAACAATCCTCTTTAGAACAACCAACTATTGGTACAACAAGCACTTTATTGGCACCTTCTTCTGAATTAAATATCTATACCGAAGTGGGATCATCAATGGGGCTAATGCTAATTGTGGTCATTGGTTTTATTTTATTATGTGGATGGCTAGCTAAACGAATGGGCTGGAAAAAAAAATCCCACCAATGGTTAGATATCAAAGCGACATACAACATTACCCCAAAAGAACGCATTATTATGGTTCATGTTGATAATCAATTATTAATTGTTGGGGTTACGCCACAACAAATGACACTACTTCACACCATCGATGAACAACGCACTCAAACGCTACTTAAACAAAATGTAACAGGTAAAAACTCGGCTCAAAATAATGCATTTCAACAAATATTACAAGCTGCGTTGAAAACCAAAAAGGAGTAACAACAAGTGCGATCAAATTTAACTATTTTACTAAGCTTATTGTTATTTAGTCTGCCAAGCTATGCTGAAACATCCACATTATCAGCTATCGCACAACCACTCAGTAGTGAACAAGGTTGGGCATTACCCGTTGAAACATTAGTATTTTTAAGTTTACTTACTTTTATTCCTGCCATATTACTTTTGATGACCAGCTTTACACGCATCATTATTGTACTAGGATTATTACGTAATGCACTTGGCACACAGTCAGCACCACCTAATCAAGTTATTTTAGGTATTGCGCTTTTTATGACCTTTTTTATTATGTCACCAGTGGTTGATAAAATTTATGAAGAAGCTTATGTACCTTACTCGCAAAATCAAATTACTATGCAAGAAGGCTTAAACAAAGCAAGCAAGCCATTACAACAATTTATGTTAACCCAAACGCGAGAAAACGACCTAGCGCTATTTGTCAACATGTCTCACACCAATAACATTCAAACCCGTGACGACATTCCATTAAGAGTGCTTGTTCCAGCTTTTGTTGTCAGTGAATTAAAAACAGCATTTCAAATTGGTTTTACTATTTTTATTCCTTTCCTAGTGATTGACCTTGTGGTTGCTAGCACACTTATGGCATTAGGTATGATGATGGTGCCACCAGCGACCGTGTCTTTACCGTTTAAATTAATGTTATTTGTCTTGGCTGATGGATGGCATCTATTGCTAGGTTCATTAGCGCAAAGCTTTTTTAGTTGAGTCACACCATGTCACCAGAATATATAAGCACCTTAGCAATACAGGCAGTAAAAGTTGCCGCATCACTTGCAGGGCCAATATTACTCGCTGCTTTAATTACGGGGCTTATTATTAGCTTATTACAAGCGGCAACACAAATTAACGAAATGACATTATCGTTTATACCTAAAATTATTGCCGTTGTTGTCGTCTTAACCTTATGGGGGCCAACCATGTTATCGACCATGATTGACTACCTACAAACTGTCATTACTGACATACCTAATTTAACACGTTAACTATAATGGATTTTGATAGTAATAGTTTATTTAATATTGATTTCTTTTCTTTTGTGCAAAATAGTTTTTTCCCTTTTGTGCGTATATTAGCGTTAATTGCGACTGCGCCTATTTTGGGTGAAAAAGAGATCCCAAACCGTGTCAAAATAAGCCTAGCCTTACTTATTACCATTTTACTACCGCTACCAAATCTTGATGACAGCATCAAAATATACTCTTTAATGGGGGTTATAATCACAGCTCAACAAGTCATGATTGGCGTACTAATTGGCTTTACTATGCAATTGGCGTTTATGGTCATGCGGTTTGCTGGTGAATTAATTGGCATGCAAATGGGGCTAGGAATGGCAACTTTTTTTGACCCAATCGGCGGACCATCGACATCGGTATTATCACGCCTAATAAACCTTATTGCATTATTAACATTTTTAAATCTTGATGGACATTTATGGCTACTCTATGGCATATCAAACAGTTTTGACATTATTCCCATTGGATTAATGTCATTGCAAGCAAATGGATATTTGGTACTGATCGAAATCAGCAAACTACTATTTATTAACGGTATTATGCTAGCACTTCCCTTAATGACCTTACTGCTAATTGTCAATATATCACTAGGGCTACTTAACCGAATGACACCACAATTATCAATCTTTGTTGTCGGCTACCCTGCAACGCTATTATTAGGATTATGTATGCTCACTTACCTAATGACAACATTACCAGCATTTGTAGAATTTGTTTTTGAACAAATGTTTGAAAAAATTTCGAACGTGTTGTGGTATTTAAAGTGGTGATATTGATAACGGATTAAATTAAAAAAACAAAATAAAAACTTCAATAAAATCAATAACTTTCCTGACCATTTTTTAGCAATAAATTAAATTAAGCCATGATGTTTAAAAAACTGTATCAATGCTGATAGACCAACATTGACACAGTATTTAGCTTTTTTCTATTAAGCCTTTTTAACAAAGCAGGCTTTTAGCATGATTTTCATACCATCAACTTTACAATCAATTTCGTGATCGCCTTCGACTAAACGAATACCTTTCGCTTTCGCACCTTTTTTAAGCACTGTTGATGATCCTTTTAATTTAAGATCTTTAATCAAAATAATATCATCACCATCGGCAAGTAAGTTACCATTACTATCTTTGACTTGTAATCCATCGTCAGAAGCCGCAACTTCGTTTGGATCCCATTCATGCGCACATTCAGGGCAAACATAAAAAGTACCGTCGTGATAAGTATGCTCCGATTGGCAAGCAGGGCAATTAGGTATAGATTCCATGGGTTATCATTCTTCCAAATTAAATAAAATGACGCTTACTATAGCAAAAAATGCTATTAAGTCATAGCATTCAGCGCTAAGTTTCTATTAACTGCTTTTATTTATACATAGACATTATCAATATTAATCCACCCCACAACATAACAAATCTTTACAATAAATTAACAAAAAAAGTGGCAGATTATTCGCCATCAAGCTATAATTTTAAGGCTTATTCAAGCAGGGAATCGCTCAAAAATAAAGCGAACGGATAGAAAAATCGAGAAAAAACAAGAAATTACTTGACAGGGAATAAAAAATGCATTACCATGGTTGGCATCTGGCATCTGGCATCTGGCCTGCCAAACCTATGCCCTAAATCTTATTGATTCGCACAGTGGCCAAAATAGGGCGCCACAGTTATTTTCATTACCGAAGTCATTTCGCGTAGCGAAATCGACGCCGTCATCGGCAAAATTACCGCCGATATTCAAGTGGTTACTCAAACCGCCATTACTATTTAAATCACCATTATTATCAAAATCGGCATTATTCTTAGCGCCATTGTTGTTATTGTCATATACGCAGGATACAGAGGCGTTAACGGCTTATACTTCAAGGGCTATCGAGGGGAGTGCGCCGTATTTAACGTTTGATAATGGACAGACAAAATTAACGAATACAGACCGTTTATTGTCAATAAAGTTGCAGGATGGCACGGTATACACAAGGTCAACCAACCCATCCACGCCAACTAATCCAATCAGGTTGCCATATGTGGGGAGTAACTTAAGTCATATAGAGACGATAGTACCACCATCAAGGAGTTCAATCACGATGAATGATTTGGTCAGTCAGGGTTATTGGGGTGATGATGATGGAGACGGACAGGGAGTAGGTGGAGTAACGGCATCGGGGAGTATATCGGTGGCGTTTAGGGATAAAAACGGTAGAACGGTTAATCGCAGCGATGCATTAAGTATATGTAGTGCACCTTATAAGGTAACTTTAACAAGTACAGGTGGCACATTAAGTACGCAGTATGGGGTGCCAAGGAGTAGTAGTTTTAGTGGCGCAACGGTGGATTATTATATTAATCCATATGATTATGCAGGTATTTGTTCGGTCAGGCCGAATTTGTTGTTTGGTGGAACAACTGGCATCATTTCTGGGGACAACCCCCGCTATGCAGGTCCTGCTAACATATGGTCTCCTACTAAGGGCTTTTTAGTTCAGTCAACGAGTCCATCATCTTACGACAGGAACTTTCCTACTACAGGAGCAGATGGCTTGTATTTTGATTTAGATATAGGTGGATTAGACGCAAGTCAGTTAAGTTGGACAGTTAACACAAGTGGAAGTATAAGCGCAACGGTGAGTTGGACAAGGCCTCGTTCTGGTACATTCAGAGACCCTGCTGGGTATACTGTCCAAGCTGATAAATGGATTAGTGATAAATCCAAAAATGTAACACGGGTAACGTTGCATGGTCCAAGGGCAAGTAGTAGTCAAATAAGCTCAGGTAATCCAAGTCGACTTACACGTCCATCTTTGCCACAGACTTTCGAGTTGGTGGGAAGGGATAGAAGTGGTAATGAGGTTCGGTATGGATTTGTGTTAAAGCAGTGGTTCGTCCATCGTGGTAATAAACTGGATAGCGCTTTTACTCAAACAGCATGGTGTAGAAGTTTGGGTTATCGTATGGTACGGGTAAGGGATTTAACCAATTCAAAGTGGTACAATTTAGGCGCCTCACCTCGTTCATCAGGTAATGATTACATGCGTCACATAGGAGCAGGATTTTTCACGGAGTGGGGCTACATGAACTACTACGCTGATGCGGGCTTCTCCGCCGACGCCTACTGGACGAGTGACGTTTCAAGTAGCGACCAGTTCCTTGTCTTCGCGTACCTCGGCACCGTCACCAGCCTCAACGCCAGGGACTCCAACAATGGCCTTTGCACCGCACCTTAGCTTTTAGCGTTTAGTTCTTAATCCTTAGGGCGCGGGGGGCGATTATGGTGCCTGAGGGGATAATATAAAAAAG
>NZ_WTFA01000058.1:0-347 GCF_009795755.1 Gilliamella sp. Pra-s60
AGCTAGTTGTTGAACCTCTGCTTCCGTTAATGAGTTCGGATCTTTATAATATTTTCCAACTAGATAATCTCCTTTTTGATCTAACTCATCAAGCATAAACATTTCTATTTTTTCTTGTTGAGTTAAAAAGCTTTCGTTACGTTTTTTTCTTAATGCCATTAATCGGTTTTGGTCTGCTGGACCCAAAAAGTTATTCTCCACCGCATTCTTACTCGCCGCTATCGAGGTGCTGATGTCTCCTGCATCGCCGCCACTTACTGCAGTTGATAGTCCCATCACTAATTGGGTTAATGCGCTGATGTTTTGTTTTTCAGCTTCAGTGAGGTCTTTGATGTCTTTTCCACCAT
>NZ_WTFA01000059.1:0-324 GCF_009795755.1 Gilliamella sp. Pra-s60
AATGCAAAAACCCCAAAAAAGTGGTCAGGAAAGGTATTGATTTTATTGAAGTTTTTATTTAACTCTTTTTAAGCAAAATCAACCAGTTGCATAATTAGCGTTAAATACCAACAACTAACAAACCCGTAAAACCAATAAAAGCATATTCTGGATAACTGCATTTAACCGCAAAAAAGCGGTCAGGAAAGGTACTGATTTTATTGAGTTTTTTATACAATGTTTTTATCAAATAAAATAATCCCCAAAAAAAATCGGCTATGCTATCTGTTTTATTCAGGCGTCAGAATGTGCCGACAACAGAGCGAGGTTAGCACGCCAAACAGG
>NZ_WTFA01000060.1:0-323 GCF_009795755.1 Gilliamella sp. Pra-s60
GAAAGCGTCGATGGCGGTGGCACAAGGGCAACCAAATAAATAAAGAGGCGTCATGCAATGGAAATAGAACAAAGATTAGCATTAAGTGAAAATCCGATAAATTTTTTGAGAGAAGGTCTTTTTTTAAAGACTTACAACCAATCATTTTATGTGATGACTCAATTATTAGGGTTTAACATAAAACCGATAATCAAACACATAAAAAAACTCGACCAAATTATTGTATGTGGCGGGTTTCCGGCAAATATTATTAATAAACGTTGTCCTAAAGCGGTATCGACTGTTTACGGCTATGAATTATTAGATGATTACGATTTAAGTGG
>NZ_WTFA01000061.1:0-301 GCF_009795755.1 Gilliamella sp. Pra-s60
TTCTTAATCCTTAGGGCGCGGGGGGCGATTATGGTGCCTGAGGGGATAATATAAAAAAGAATCAAGCCCCCGCGTAAGTTGGGGCTTTAAGCAGGCAAAGCCTGCGACCTAGCGTTTAATGACTGAAAGTCGTCAAAGCGCGGTCCGACCGAAGGCGCCGAAGGCGTGGTTGGCGGCCCCCAAGGCAATAATTGGAGCAAATAATAAGGTGTCATGCAATGAAAATTGAGGAAAAACTGGCATTAAGTGAAACCCCGATTAGTCTTTTGAAGGAAGGTCTTTTTTTAAAGACCTATAACCA
>NZ_WTFA01000006.1:0-111349 GCF_009795755.1 Gilliamella sp. Pra-s60
ATCTTTTGTCTCGCAAGTGCCCACACAGATTGTCTGTTTCTTCTTTTTAAAGAGCTAACAGCGTTTAATTAACTCAACATTTCGTTGTTTTACTTCGCTGTCTCAAGGGTTGCGTATACTACGCCAACCTTTTTTATTCGTCAAGATCTTTTTTTAAAATTTTTGACCTTGTTCACTAACCTTATTCGCCGCCTGCTTTATGCTGACTGCGTGCCAGTGGGTGCGCATTATAGGGATTTAAAAAAATCATGCAAGTATTAATTTCAATTTTCTTTCTGTTTGTTTCTTATTTATTCAAATGCTTTAATTATGCGGACAAAATAAAGATTATTATCCTTTGCAAAATTATATATTTTTTAAAAAAAGCCCTTAAAAAATACAAATGAAAATATGAATGGAAATAATTTAACGAATACTACCAATAAGATATTGTGATTTATTTTTAAAAATCCATTTTATAATATTAGCAATAATAACACTTAAAACTAAAGTAGATATCAAAAAAACTACTGCGCCTAATGATGCTACCCCTCCATTATCCGTTTTGATTACATTGTTTAGTGGGGACACATATAATAGCCGTTCAAGTTCAAACACAATAATTTCATGAATAAAATAAATAGGAAAACTAATATTTGCCATATAAGACAAAAACTTATAAGCTCGCCCATCATTAATTTTATGATTCAATTTATCTAAAAAGTAAAGAGCTAATATAAATAGAACAATTTTTTGTAATGTATCGTAATAAAGTTTTTCAACAATTAAGTGATCCATATAACGATAAGCAAATGGAATCCAAAAACATAAACAAAAAAGGAACATGACCAAAAATAAATTACTTTTTACGGATTTCATAATAATTTGATAATTTTGTTTTATCATCATACCCGTTAAATAGACAGGACCATAATGCAATAAATTTAAAAGAGGTCGCGTGAAATCAGGTTTAGTAAACATAACTACCCAAAACATAGAAACCAAACCAGTTATAATTAAACTCTTTTTTGATAAAGAATATAATAAGGGAGCCATTAAATAAATAATGATAATCATCGGTATAAACCATAATGGCAATAGCTGTGTCCCTGTCAACATCATTTTAGTTATTACACTAATTATGCTATTTTCATTTGACGAATACCAAGGTAAACTAGATAAATATTGATAATGATAAAATATAAAACAGAAAATTGATATTGAAATATAAGGACATACAACTGTCTTAAATTTTGATAAATAATATGTTTTAGTATCAAATTTATATGTTAGATGTTGAAATAAAAAACCGGCAATTAATACAAAAAACGTCGTGAAATTAAATGCAAATAAATTCAAAAAAGAAAATAGATAACTGTTAGCAATTAAGTTAGTATTTTTAAACACACCTAAGCAGTGGCTGAAAACAATCATAATAATTGCAACACCACGTAAAACATGAATCGAATGAATCTTTTGCTGTTTTTCTGTTACCATTTTGAAGATTGTGAATCAATAAAAACACATTAATGTACATTATCACATATTCGTGTAGTTAGAACTATCATTTATTAAAAATAAAAATCCAAACAAATACTGGTGTCATATATAACGATAAGTCAATAGATAAAAACTCAATTTAGTTATTTTACCAATCTATTAACAGCAAACGAACAAATAGGAATAATATCTCGTTCTTCTTGCTGTAATCGTTTTACTACGATATCTAATAAATTATCAGCAATTCCTTGTCCTCGATAGGCTGGATCAACATAAGTATGATTAATCGTAGCTTTATCTTTTCCTAACCTTGTAAACGTCATTTCAGCTATTTTTTTATGATTTTCATTACAAACATAAAAACGGTCATTAGCCTCTAAAAAATGTAGCGACATAAAACTACCTATATATCATAATAGTTAATTTATTATAGTCATATCATTCTTGATAAATTCCAAAATTGTTTTATTTTGAATCTAATATCGACATCGACTAATTTTAATAATATTAAAAAATAGGCGGCTATTGTTAACATTTCATTACCAACAACTCACCTATAATAAAACAATTAAATCTTTATCAATTCAGATTATGATTTAATCACAATTAATATTTAAAATAATCGTTTAGCAGTATTGTATAGTTCCATATCAAACGAACGCTTCATGTTATTGATAGCTTCGATGATATCGTGGTGCACTAATTTACCATTTTGTACACCAACACTTCTACCAGCATGACCTTCAAGTAATAATTGAACAGCATAAGCCCCCATGCGTGACCCTAAAATGCGATCATAAGGCACTGGTGAACCACCTCGTTGAACATGGCCTAAAATTGTTGCACGTGTTTCGTGATGAACTGCAGCTTCAATGTCAGCGGCTAGTTTATTTACATCACACATATGCTCTGTAACTGCTACAATCGCATGTTTCTTACCTTTTGCAAAGCCAAGTTTAATTTCTTCGATTAAATCTTCTTTAGTATAAGAAACCTCAGGAATAATCATAAACTCACAACCACCAGCAATAGCAGCATTTAAAGTTAAATCACCACAATCTCGCCCCATAATCTCAATAACTGATATACGATTGTGCGAAGAACAAGTATCACGTAATCTATCAATTGCTTCAACAGCCGTACTAAGTGCAGTAAAATAACCAATAGTATAATCGGTACCACGGATATCATTATCAATAGTCCCTGGTAAGCCGATACATGGAAAACCTTCTTCAGTTAACCTCATTGCCCCCATATATGAACCATCACCACCGATAACTACTAAAGCATCAATTTCATGTTTTTTCAAATTATCGATAGCTTTTTGTCTTACAGTTTTATCTTTAAACTCTGGAAATCTAGCTGAGCCAAGAAATGTACCACCACGGGTAATGATATCAGATACACTTGAACGCTCTAGTCTAACGATACGATCTTCACAAAGCCCCATATAGCCATCATAAACACCAAAAACATCCAACCCTTCTGTTAAGGCAGTTCTTACCACCCCCCTAATAGCAGCATTCATTCCTGGAGCATCGCCACCACTTGTTAAAATACCTATTTTTTTTATCATATAAAATAACTCCAAATTATTAACCTTTAGTTATTATAGAACCTTAACAGATATCTAACAATAAAAGATTAGTTGCTATTTTGATGATTTTTTACGCTACATCATTTCGGTTGGAACAACAGAAATTGGATCCTGATGAATAATGACGGTTGCAGGTGAAAACTGTGTTGAAATTCGTTTTTCAATAGAATCAGCAATAGCATGAGCTTTAATTAAAGGCATATTATCATCAAGTTCAATATGCAATTGGATGAATTTAACGGGGCCTGACTGCCTAGTTTTTAAATCATGAAAGCCATAAACCTCTGGATACTGACTAATAATTTCTGCAATCAATATATTATCACTTTCAGGTAATGCTCTATCAAGCAAATCTTGAATAGAATTATAGGCAATACGATAAGCATTATAACAAATATATAAAGCAATAAAGAATGCAAATGTTGCATCAGCATAGGTAATACCATACCAACTAAAACAAAGAGCAACTATAACAGCAATATTTAGTAATAGATCAGAAGAGTAATGTAACATATCAGCTTGAATAGCATTACTTTTAGTGATGTTAATAACACGCCTTTGGTATAAAACAAGGATAAATGTAATTACAGCAGAAATTGTCGAAATAGTTATTCCTAATAAAGGAATCTGTAGTGGACTTGGGTGCATAAAAGATCGAATACTAGAAAATAATAAAATTATCGCAGAACCAATAATAAACGCACTCTGTAATAATGCCGCTAAGGATTCGGCTTTACCATGACCAAAGGTATGATCATCATCCGCGGGTTTTAATGCATAACGGACTAAAAAATAATTAAAACCAGAGGAAATCAAATCGATGCTTGAATCCAACAATGAAGCAAGTAAACTTATAGAACCTGTTAACCAACAAGTAATAAATTTAATTAAAATTAGAAAAATGGAAATTAAAACAGCACTTAACGTTGCTCTTTTAACTAATTTTTCATACAAATGTGAATTTGACATTTAGTACCTATTTATTGATAGGTTTCAATCCCCGATGGAAGAACGAGCTGTGAAGCAACCTCAGCAGCCTTTGCTCGTCCTAGCAGCACTTCAATAATTTTTAAAGCAAAATCAATAGAAGTCGCGGGTCCTTGGCTAGTAAGGACCTTATTCTGTTCATCAAAATAAACTCTATCAGCTTTCCAATTTTTAAATGCCTCTTTAGTAGTTGGATAACCAGTCATATTAGCATTAGGGAATAAATTGTGATGTTGTAGAACAATGGCAGGTGAAGCACAGATTGCTGCAACAATACCACTAGTTTGATGTATTTGTTTTAATTTTTCAATCAACAATGGGCAATCACGAAAATTTTCAGCGCCTTTCAAACCGCCAGGTAAAATAACAACTTTAAAATCAACATGTTGAATATCTGAAAGTGTTTTTTTAGCTAAAATTTTTACTCCCCGAGAACATTCAACTTCACGAGAGCTTGATATACTAGCTGTAGTAACATTAATACCAGCTCGAGTTAATAAATCGATTGTTGTTACCGCCTCTATTTCTTCGCAGCCATCTGATAAAAATACCAATGCTTGCTTTGTCATTACCACGTTCCTTTTAAACAAACAACCCAATCATTTTTAGTTTAATGAAGTCTATTTTATTCTTTCAATATTAGCACCTAAATTCCTTAATTTTGCCTCAATATTGTCATAACCACGATCAATATGATAAATACGATCAACAGTCGTTAAACCTTCAGCAATACAACCAGCTAAAACTAAACTTGCTGATGCACGCAAATCCGTTGCCATGACTTGTGTACCACTTAGCGTTTCAACACCATGCGTAATTAAGGTATTGCCTTCAATTTCTGCCTTAGCACCCATCCGAATTAACTCTGGCACATGCATAAATCGATTTTCAAAAATTGTTTCTTTAATAATTCCTGTACCTTCAGCAACCATATTCAATAATGAAAATTGAGCTTGCATATCAGTAGGGAATCCAGGGTGCGGAGCCGTATGAATATTGACAGCTTTTGCTCTTTTTCCTTGCATATCTAAACAAACCCAATCTTCGCCGACTTCAATTTTAGCTCCTGCTTCCTTTAATTTTGAAAGCACAGCATCGAGCAAAGTTGGATCAGTTTTTCGACAAGTGATTTTACCTTTAGATATAGCCGCAGCAACTAAAAAAGTCCCCGTTTCAATACGATCAGAAACAATCTCATGAATACCACCACCTAAACGCTCAACCCCTTCAATCTCAATACGCATTGTACCTGCACCTGTAATTTTAGCGCCTAGCATATTTAAAAATTTAGCTGTATCAACAATTTCAGGTTCACAAGCTGCGTTTTCGATTACAGTTTTACCCTCAGCTAAAGTTGCAGCAGACATAATGGTAACGGTAGCACCAACACTGACTTTATCCATCACAATATGAGCACCTTTAAGCCGCCCATTTACCGTTGCTTTAACATACCCTTCATTTAGTGTAATTGTCGCACCTAATTGCTCAAGACCAGTAATATGAAGATCAACAGGTCTTGCACCAATAGCACAGCCACCAGGTAATGAAACTTGCCCTTGCCCAAAACGAGCAACAAGTGGACCTAAAGCCCAAATTGAAGCTCGCATGGTTTTAACTAGCTCATAAGGTGCACAATAGTTATTAAGTTGACTTGCATCAAGGTGAATAAAAACATTTTTTTCACATTTTACGCCTAACTGGCTTAGCAATTCTAATGTTGTGTCAATATCTTTCAACTTGGGAACATTTCGAAGCTCTACGGGTTTTTCGGCCAAAATTGCAGCAAATAAAATTGGTAGCGCAGCATTTTTTGCGCCAGAAATAACCACTTCGCCATTTAGTGCAGTTGAACCTGTTACATGAAACTTTTCCATTATTAACTCTTATAAATTATTATGCTTGATAAATTGTCGAATATTATAGAAGTTATTTATCAATAGATAAATGAATTTCATGAAAAAATAGCAATATGGTTTTCCACTAAAACCAAATAAAAACCAACATAATCAGGTACTGTCAGAAATTATTTCTTATTTTCTAATTCTATAATAATTACTCTCAATCAATGATTGACTCAGACAAATTAGCGCCTTATATTTAAATATACTAAATTTTAAATATAATTTACGCTACGTGATTAAACTATAAATTTTTTATATTTCATCACAATGAGATAATTTTCACTCAAGAGAAATAATATGTTTGATTCACTCTCTAAAGCAGGAAAATACCTTGGTCAAGCAGCCAAGCTAATGATTGGTATTCCTGATTATGATAATTATGTTCAACATATGAAGCTTACTCACCCTGAAAAAACACCTATGTCTTATGAAGAATTTTTTAAAGAGCGACAAGAAGCTAAATATAGCGGCAAAGGTGGATTCAAATGTTGCTAATACTTAAGAGATCATAAATGACAGATTCAACACCGATTTCATTATTACCTGTAACCTTATTAACTGGATTTCTTGGTTCTGGAAAAACAACACTCATTAATTATTTACTAAAAAATAACCATAACGAAAAAGTAATTATTATTGAAAATGAATTTGGTCCTGTAAACATTGATAGCAATTTATTAAACATCAGCACTGATACTCAAATCATAGAAATGACTAATGGCTGTATTTGTTGTACAGTACAAGGAGAATTAACAGAATCTCTACATAAATTACTATTAAAACGTTCAACGGGTGAATTACAATTTGATCGGTTGATTATTGAAACAACTGGACTTGCAGATCCTGCACCTATTATTCAAACCTTTTTTGTCGATAATTTACTTCGTGAAAAAATTCAACTTGATGCTGTTATTACGCTTGTTGATGCTCAACATATTTTAAAACACCTTAATGAACACCGCGTAGCTCTTTCACAAATTGGTTTTGCAGACCGTATTATTTTAACTAAAACCGACTGTGTTAATGATGAACAAAAATTTGAAATAATTAACCGAATCCATAAAATCAACCATAAAGCGACTATCTTTGAAACAATAAAAGGACAAATACCTAAATCTAAATGGCTTGATATAAAAGCATTTGAATTAAGTGATGAACTCACAATAAATCAAGGTTTTTTTGTTATAAACCCGACCCAAAAGCTTGAAGTTGGATTTAGATCATTGCCATTACAAAAACAAACGTCATCCTGGAATGATAATATTTGTTCTTATCTTTTTGAAGCAGGTGAACTCGATTTAAAAAAAATAGGTTCCTTTATGGAAAGCTTAGTTGAACGATATGGCAACGACATGTTACGCTACAAAGGAGTTTTAGCTATTAAGGGCAATGACCAACGCTTAATCGTGCAAGGTATACATAAAGTCGTAGGATTTGATTATGGATCCCCTTGGAAAACGCCAGAAGAGAGAATATCTAGATTGGTAATAATTAGCCGATCATTACCATTTAATGAGTTAAATCAAGAATTTTTAAAGACATCATCAAACTAATAATAAAAGTTAACCTCTAGAAAAGTAAATTTGTATTTTTTATAAACCATGGTTACATGGTTGATAGTCATAAATAAACTTCATATCTAATAGCCACATCTAATATAATTTGCTAACATAGAGCACTTTTAAAAGTGATAAACTAATAATACAATAACATGGATTACGATATCGCAATCATAGGTCTTGGACCTGCTGGTAGTACACTAGCTCGTTTACTTAGCCCTTCTTTTAAAGTCATCGCGTTAGATAAAAAACACGAAGTAGGAAATGAAGGTTTTCATAAACCTTGTGGTGGATTATTGGCCAATGATGCACAAAAAGCTTTTATTAGACAAAAATTAAACTTACCAAAAGATATCTTAACTGATCCACAAATTTTTAGTGTCAAAACCATAGATTTACAAACCAAAATTGTTCGTAATTATCAAAGAAGTTACGTTAGTTTCGATCGGCATAAATTTGATCTTTGGTTAAAATCATTGATACCCGCCACGGTTACCGTTCTACATAATACACTTTGCAAAGAAGTTAGACGTATTATTGATGGCTATCAAATCACCTATATCGATAAAAATAAGACCGAACACAATATTACAACCCAATACGTCGTTGGTGCTGATGGCGCCAATTCTCTCGTCAGACGAATGCGATACCCTAACCATACAATAAGGCAATATGTAGCCATACAACAATGGTTTACAGAGCAACACCCAGATCCATTTTATTCATGTATATTCGATAATAAATCCACAAATTGTTATGCTTGGAGTATTTCAAAAGATGGTTATTTCATCTTTGGTGGAGCCTTCCCAAAAAAATTAGCGAATCAAAATTTTGAAAAATTAAAAGAAAAATTATCAACTCAAGGATTTATTTTTGGGGAATCTATCAAAACAGAAAAATGTTTAGCTGTTTATCCAAATCGGTTCCGTGATTTCTATACAGGTAACGAAAATATCTTTCTGATTGGTGAAGCTGCTGGCTTTATTAGCGCAAGTTCTTTAGAAGGGATAAGCTATGCGCTAGATAGCGCTGAAATTTTGAGTAAAATTTTAAATAGTGGCAAACCAAATCCAAATAAACGTTACTATCAAAATACAATCCCACTACGTTTAAAACTTTATAGTAAAATTGTTAAAGCAAAAATATTAACTACACCACTATGGCGCAAGTTAATTATGAAAAGCAAAATCCAACATACTAAACAAATTGAGTAAAATTATAATGGCCATTTTAAACAATAAACTTACTCCAATAATAGCAATGAAATATAAAGGGAATATAAATTATGTTTGATGTAAACGATTTAATTCGTTTTAATCACGAATGGTCAGAAAAAATAGAACAAGAAGATCCAGAATTTTTTAAGCAACTTGCTATTGAACAAAATCCTAAATTTCTATGGATCGGTTGTTCGGATAGTCGTGTTTCAGCAGAAAAACTTATTAAGTTAAAGCCTGGTGAATTATTTGTACATCGTAACGTTGGCAATCTTGTAATTCACACTGACTTAAACTGCTTATCAGTTGTGCAATATGCTGTAGATGTACTTAAAATTGAAGATATTATTGTTTGTGGTCATTTAGGCTGCGGTGGAATTCGGGATGCAGTTGAAAACCCTGATTTAGGGTTAATTAATAACTGGCTACTACATATTCGTGATCTATGGTTTCGAAACAGCTCACTGCTAGGTGAATTCCCGCCAGAGATCCGTTTAGATGTTTTATGTGAGCTTAATGTAATTGAACAAGTTTACAACCTTGGGCACTCAACAATTATTCAATCTGCATGGCAACGAGGTCAAAAAGTTAACCTACATGGTTGGGTATATGGTATTGATAATGGAAAAATTACAGATTTACATATTACTTCATCAAGTAGCGAAAATTTAGAAATTAATTATCGTGAAGCAATTTCCTACCTGCTAAATCTTCATAAATCGCAATAATAACTTTATACTTTTATTTAAAATGGTAAATAACTTGGTTGCTGCTTCCTCTCCATAATAGCTTTGGATCAGCAAGTTCTTCAACAAATTTACCATCAATTAGCACATCAATATAGGAAATAACGGCTTGCTGCTCCTCGGTTAATTCATCTAATTTATACCCAGTCCAAAGCCAGATATCTTTGTTATCACACTCAAACTTAACACGTTGAACCAGCTTTAATATTGCTGGTACATTTTTAGGATGCAACGGATCACCACCAGAAAGCGATAATCCTTGACGCTTTATTTCAGTATCTTGTAAATCTTTAATGATTTGATCTTCAAGTGATTGTGTAAAAGGCAATCCAGAATCGAGGGGCCATGTACTCTTATTATAGCAACCACGGCATTGATGAACACAACCTGCAACAAAAAGAGTACATCGAGTCCCCTCACCATTTACAACATCAACTGAATAATAGCGATGATAATTCATAACCTATTAATTATTATCCAATTTGACCATTATCTAAATGTTTAACTCGGCGTTTAACTTCTTCTTGTTTTCCTGCATTAAATGGACGTGCATCAGGACTACCTAAGTATCCGCAAACACGACGGGTAACAGAGACTTTTGATGAATCATGGTTACCACAACTTGGACAAACAAAGCCTTTGCTGGTACAGGAAAATTCACCGGTATAACCACATTCATAGCATTCATCAATCGGTGTATTAGTGCCATAATAAGGAACACGACTATAACTATAATCCCAAACATCCTCTAATGCTTTAACATTATTGATCATATTTGGATATTCGCCGTAACAAATAAATCCACCATTTGCAACTGGAGGATAAGATTTTTCAAATTCGATTTTTTCGTACGGATTAACCTTTTTCTCAACATCAAGATGAAAACTGTTTGTATAATAACCTTTGTCTGTAACACCTGAAATAACACCAAATTCAGCCGTATCAAGCCGACAAAATCGATCACATAAATTTTCACTTGGTGTACTATATAAACTAAAACCGTAACCAGTTTCTTCCTTCCATTGATCCACCGCTTTACGTAAACGATTAACAATAGTTATCCCTTTTTCACGTAATTCATTACTATCAAATGGATGTATTTGATTCCCGTAAAGTGCATTTAATGTTTCATGAAGACCGATATAACCTAAAGAAATCGACGCGCGCCCATTTTTGAAAATTTCAGAAACACTATCATCTTCATTCAGTCTAACACCACAGGCACCTTCCATATATAAAATAGGTGCAACACGTGCTTTTACATCATCAAGTCGAGCAATACGTGTCATTAATGCTTTTTTACAAAGATCTAAACGCTTATCTAAAATTTCCCAAAAACGCCTTTCATCACCTTTGGCTTCAATAGCTATACGAGGTAAATTTAGACTAATTACGCCTAAATTATTACGTCCATCATGAATTAATTGCCCATCTTCTTCATAAACGCCTAAAAAGCTTCGGCAACCCATTGGGGTTTTAAATGAGCCAGTTACTTCAACAACTTTATCGTAATTCAAAATATCTGGGTACATACGTTTACTTGCACATTCAAGTGCAAGCTGCTTAATATCATAATTTACATCACCTTGTTTATGATTAATACCATCTTTGATGGCAAATACCAGTTTTGGGAAAACCGCTGTTTTATGATTTTTACCTAAACCTTTAATACGAACTTTTAAAATTGACTCTTGAATTAAACGTGATTCCCAACTGGTTCCTAAACCAAAACCAAAAGTAACAAACGGAGTTTGTCCATTAGCAGTGTGTAAGGTATTTACTTCATATTCAAGCGATTGAAATGCATCATAACACTCTTTTTCTGTACGGCTTTGAGCATAAGCATCTGGATTTGGAATACTCCACTCTTCAGCTACTTGCTTATGTTTATTGTAACTGATAGTAACAAATTTAGATAAAATTTCATCAATACGATTAATAGTCGTACCACCATAAATATGGCTTGCTACTTGAGCAATAATTTGCGCGGTAACAGCTGTTGCGGTTGCGATTGACTTCGGTGGCTCAATTTCAGCATTCCCCATTTTAAAACCATTAGTTAGCATGCCATCTAAATCAATTAGCATACAGTTAAACATTGGAAAAAATGGTGCATAATCTAAGTCATGATAATGTATTTCACCACAGTCATGAGCACGAGAAATATCTTTAGGTAATAAATACTGCTTTGCATAATGCCTTGCCACAATGCCGGCTAGTAAATCACGTTGAGTAGGTATCACTTTACTATCTTTATTGGCATTTTCATTCAAAATAGCAACATTACTTTGCTCAATTAGTCCTCGAATATCTTGATTTAACCTACTACCTTGTTCACGAGCACGATCACGATCATGACGATACTCAATATAAGTTCTTGCCAATTTTTTATAAGGGCCTGACATCAACTGATTTTCAACTGCATTCTGAATTTCGTTGATATCAACACTTTCGCGTTCACTCATTTGTTTAGTAACAACACTGGCAACCTTTGCACAATAATCAGGGTCATGAACATTCGCTGCAACAGCTGCTTTGATAATCGCATCTTTGATTCGAGCCTCATTAAATGCAGTTTGACAGCCATCACGTTTAATTACTACAGGCATATATACTCCTCAACATCCATTAATATTTAGCACTTGCCATAGGTTTTATATCAACATTCATATTCGTTGTTTTTATTCATTTCTTATCAGGTCATAAGTTATTATGACAAAAAACCGAGTTTGCACATTGCTTAATTACTACTATATATAGTAAACAGGTGTGAATTATACACCATATATAGTGTTTTTCTAGATTTTTTAATAAATGAAATTACTTGACAAACTTAAAGCCAATAATGACAAGCATTTATGAAATATTGAAAAATAAAAAGTGCAAAATAAATTTGCACTTTTATATACAAAAATGAGATTACAACTCAAAATACTATGATTCAGTATTTAACCAATCAGTATGGAACACACCCTCTTTATCAATACGTTGATAAGTATGTGCGCCAAAATAATCTCGCTGCGCTTGAATTAAATTAGCTGGTAATACTTCTGAACGATAGCTATCATAATAAGCAATTGCCGCTGAAAGTGTCGGAACAGCAATACCTTGTTGCACGGCTAAAGACACGACATCACGTAATGATTGTTGGTACGCTTCGACCGTTTTATTAAAATAAGGAGCTAACAATAAATTATCGATCTCGTTATTTTCGGCATAAGCGTCAGTAATTTTTTGTAAAAATTGCGCCCGAATAATACAACCTGCTCTAAAAATTTTGGCAATTTCGCCATAATTTAAATCCCATTGATACTTATGAGATGCAGCTTTTAACTGTGCAAAACCTTGAGCATACGAAATGATTTTCCCCATATAAAGCGCTTTACGGACTTTTTCTATAAGTTCATTCTTATCGCCACTGTAAGACTCTTTTTTAGGACCTTTCAACACTTTTGATGCAGCAACTCGCTGATCTTTAATTGCGGATAAATAACGAGCAAATACAGACTCAGTGATTAATGACAAAGGTTCACCCAAATCTAAAGCACTTTGGCTAGTCCATTTACCTGTACCTTTATTGCCTGCAGCATCTAAAATAACATCAATTAAATAATTACCATTTTCATCCTTATGCTTAAAGATATCAGCTGTAATTTCAATCAAATAACTATCTAGTTCGCCTTTATTCCAATCAGCAAACACATCAGCAAGTTCATCATTAGTTAAGCCAACCGCATGTTTTAATACCGAATAGCTTTCTGCTATCAGTTGCATATCACCATACTCAATACCGTTATGTGCCATTTTTACATAATGGCCGGCGCCATTAGGACCTATATAAGCAACACAAGGCTCGCCATTAGCTTTAGCGGCTATTTTTTCTAATATAGGAGCAACTAATTCATAAGCCTCTTTTTGCCCACCAGGCATAATTGATGGCCCTTTTAACGCTCCCTCTTCACCACCAGAAACGCCTGTTCCAATAAAATTAAATCCTTCTGCTGATAATGTTTTGTTACGACGAATTGTATCTTCAAAATAAGCATTCCCACCATCGATGATAATATCGCCTTTATCTAAAAGTGGACGCAACTCATCAATTACAGCATCGGTACCTTTACCAGCTTGCACCATAATAAGAATACGGCGAGGCTTCTCTAAAGAATTAACGAAATCTTCGATCGTAAAGTAAGGAACCAATTGCTTATCAGAATGTTCAGCCATAACTTGTTCAGTTTTATCTTTAGAACGATTATAAATAGCAACAGAAAACCCACGACTTTCAATATTGAGCGCAAGATTTCGCCCCATAACTGCCATTCCAATAACACCGATTTGTTGTTTTGACATGATTTGGCTCCTTTATTAAACCTTTATAACCTTAACCATAAGGTTTTTAAAAACATCTAAAACTTAATTAAGTTTTATAAACTACACTATATTTTTACATAAAAAAAACCGTATCAGAATACAATACGGCTCTTTTTCATTACTTTAATGATATTTATTATCAATTGAATAAATCATGACCGTTTCATCATTTCGAAAAACTCATCATTGGTTTTAGTCATGGCAAGTTTGTCGATCAAAAATTCCATTGCATCAGTCTCACCCATTGGGTTAAGAATTTTGCGTAAGATCCACATTTTTTGTAGTTCATCTGGCGAAGTCATTAAATCTTCTTTACGTGTACCTGAACGATTAAAGTCAATTGCAGGAAACACACGGCGTTCAGCAATTTTACGCGATAAATGAACTTCCATATTACCCGTACCTTTAAACTCTTCGTAGATAACTTCATCCATTTTAGAACCAGTATCAATCAATGCGGTTGCAATAATAGTTAAACTACCACCTTCTTCGACATTACGAGCAGCACCAAAAAAACGTTTTGGACGGTGTAACGCATTTGCATCCACACCACCGGTTAATACTTTACCTGATGAAGGAACAACTGTATTGTATGCTCGCGCCAAACGTGTGATCGAGTCTAATAAAATAATCACATCTTTTTTATGTTCAACTAAACGTTTTGCACGTTCAATAACCATTTCAGCGACTTGAACGTGTCTTGCTGCTGGTTCATCAAATGTTGACGCTACCACTTCACCTTTAACTAGACGTTGCATTTCGGTAACTTCTTCTGGACGTTCATCAATCATCAATACGACTAATTCACATTCAGGATGATTAACAGCCAAACTTTGTGCAATATTTTGCAAAAGCATTGTTTTACCTGCTTTAGGCGGAGCAACAATCAAACCACGTTGCCCTTTACCAATTGGGGATGCTAAATCAAGTACTCTTGCAGTGATATCTTCTGTTGAACCGTTACCTCGTTCCATACGTAAACGGGAATTGGGGTGGAGTGGAGTTAAGTTTTCAAAAAGGATCTTATTGCGGGCATTTTCAGGTTTATCGTGATTAACTTCATTGACTTTTAACAAAGCAAAATAACGTTCACCTTCTTTTGGTGGGCGAATCTTACCTGCAATGGTATCACCAGTCCTTAAATTAAACCGTCGAATCTGGCTTGGTGACACATAAATATCATCAGGTCCAGCTAAATAAGAGCTGTCTGCTGAACGTAAAAATCCAAATCCATCTTGCAAAATTTCGAGTACACCATCGCCAAAAATATCTTCACCACTTTTAGCATGTTGTTTTAAGATTGCAAAAATGATGTCTTGTTTTCTAAGACGGGCAAGATTTTCAAGGCCCATTTGTTTTTCACCAAGCGTGACAAGCTCAGAGACAGAAGTGTTTTTTAATTCAGTTAAATTCATAATTTTAAAAATTCTTGAGGATAAAATTGATATGTTTGCAATTAATATTCTTTTTGTCTATTTGTTTCATTTACTTATAAAAATCTCCTTCCCTTACAACGCATAAATTCAATCGATTGCTAAGCTTTTGGTGATAATTGAAGATCTGAATATAGAATTTCATCACTTTACCAATAAAAACAATGAATTTTAGAAAGGAATATTTGTAAGAGGCTAGCAATTTACACTAAAAACATTAGCATGTCTATATTTAATTAAACCAAACACTTTATCCTGATGAATAAAACCCAAAAAATAAAGCAAAGAGCAATGAATAACTCACCACTCTCTTAACTATGTTTATTAAATACCAGTTTATTAAATACCAGCTTATTAAATATAAGATATTTATTATAATTGAGGATCGATAAAGTTTTTAAGTTGAGCCTTAGATAACGCACCCACTTGAGTTGCAACAACTTCCCCATTTTTAAAAATCAATAAAGTAGGAATACCTCGAATACCAAATTTAGGCGCTACATTAGCGTTTTCCTCAACATTTAATTTAGCAACAATAATTTTATCATCATATTCTTGAGCGATTTCTTCCAAAATCGGAGCAACCATTTTACAAGGTCCACACCATGGAGCCCAAAAATCAACAAGCACAGGTTTTGTTGATTCACTAATTGTTTTATCAAATGTAGCTTCTGACAACTGAACGATATTATTACTCATTTTATTCTCCAACATATTTCAAATTTTATTCAATAATAGATTACTTCACTTTCCTCTGCTAGTAATTAGTATAATAGGATATAATTATTAGTGATGTCACTGTGTTTAGTATGTTATAATGCCGTAATTCTGATAATTATATTCGCAACCACAATGATTCAATCATATCTTACCAAAACAACTTTTAGCCAATTTCCTCTTCATCCTTTAGTGTTAAAAGCACTTGAGAAAAATGAATTTGTTTATTGTACTCCTATTCAAGAAAAGACATTACCGCTAACCTCTAAAGGAATAGATATTGCTGGGCAAGGGCAAACAGGAACGGGCAAAACCATGGCGTTTTTGGCATCAACATTTAATTACTTGTTGAATCATGAACCGTTACCTGATCACCAAACTAATCAACCAAGAGCTATCATTATTGCCCCAACACGCGAATTAGTTGTGCAAATATACCATGACGCTGAACGTTTATCAGAAGAAACAGGGCTTAAACTGGGTCTTGCTTTTGGTGGTGATGGCTATGATAAGCAATTAAAAATGCTCTCTACTGGCGTCGATATTTTAATTGCAACAACGGGAAGGTTAATTGATTATGCAAAACAAAATTACATTAATCTAGAAGCAATTCAAGTTGTAGTCTTAGACGAAGCAGATCGTATGTTTGATTTAGGATTTATCCGCGATATCCGTTGGATTTTCAAACATATGACGCCTCCACAAAAAAGACTAACTATGTTGTTTTCTGCAACGTTAACCCATAATGTGCGCGAATTAGCTTTTGAATATATGAACAACCCAGAATATGTAGAAGTTGAGCCAGAACAAAAAATTGGTCACCGCATAAAAGAAGAACTATTTTTCCCATCGAATGAAGATAAATTAGCTCTTTTACAGACCCTTATTGAAGAAGAGTGGCCTGACCGTTGTATTGTATTTGCTAACACCAAAGTCACTTGTGAAAAAATTTGGCGACACCTTATTGCCGATGGACACCGTGTTGGACTACTAACTGGCGACATTGCTCAGAAAAAACGACTTTCTATTTTAGAGCAATTTACACAAGGTAATCTTGACATCTTAGTTGCCACCGACGTCGCGGCACGAGGATTACATATACCTAACGTTACTCACGTCTTCAATTATGATCTGCCGGATGATTGCGATGATTATCGACATCGAATTGGACGAACCGGACGTGCTGGCGCAGATGGTTACTCAATTTCACTAGCTTGCGAACGTTATTCACAAAATTTACCTGCAATTGAAAAAGCAATTGAGCATACTATTCCAGTTAGCCAGTATGATCCTTCTGCGCTATTGGTTGATCTACCAACTCCAAAGCCTTTCAGACGCCCACCGCGAAGAAAACCAACAAACTAGTTAATTAAATAATAATAGCAATTAAAAGCTATCTGAAAATGCAATAAATAATAGTTACTCTTGAGTACCATTATCAGATAGCGAATACACGTTAATCGGTACTACACACAAAAGTTATTTTTTATGCGAATTATTATCAACTTGATTTACAAAACATTGATATTCAAGTTCAATTTCTTTTTTAGTTTCGTTAGATAATGTAGCAACATGAAATTTATGTAACGAACTATATAAAGCAAACAGTATATTAATTGAAATCGTCTCTTTTTTTTGTTTTATTTTATAATATGCATTTAAATAACCTACTTCTTGTAGTGTTTTAACATCCTTGATTCCGACACTGCACAATAATCTTTCCAATGACAAAGTCATATTTGGCAACTCTTTTATTCGTTTTGCTTTAATTTCACTTTTTTCATATTGCTCTTTTTTCGTATACTCAATCACCATTTTTACCATAGCAAGTAACTTTTCATGATCCTTAAAAAGCGCATCACCAACTCTATAGTAATCAAGTAATTTAGTTGACATACCCATTGTTATGCTTAACGGCTGCATACCTAAATCAACAAAAAGTGAACGATAATCGGAATGACCTCTTAAATAAAAGTTTTTTTGGGTAATCCAGCCAAACATGATATCTTCACTATTAACGCTAAATCCACCAAAAAATGTTTTAATTGAAATATCTTTAACATCAGAAAGCTCTGTTAAAATTCGATTTGCAAATGTTGAACACATAATCAATTTCCATTTTTAACTTTATTAAGCAACCAAAATAACTTACTAATTAATCTAAATTATAGTTGTTTTATATTCAAACAATTTCTAAATAAATTCAGAATTATGCGATCTATCTTCCATATATAGAGATTAAATGCATTATTACTTGATAAATTATATTTTTATGAAATTAAATTAACTTTTGTAAAAAACACCCTCAAACTAACAGCAAATCTTAACAATTTTTAACAATACTTAAAAAGAAAAACCGCATTAACATTGTTATTATGTTGTAATAATTATACAATCGGAAGCATTTAACTCAATGGTACTTAATTTTTGTCAAATCCAATCAAAATGATAAAAAAATTTATTGCTCTATTTGTTATATTTTACTCTTTTACTGCATCTGCCGATACATTACCGTTAATTAACTCATTAATACAATGTACCCCTGATTTTTTTAAAGTTGTTTACACCAATAAAGAAGATTTAGAAAAACACACAAGCATTAAAATTTTTGAAAAAAACCAAGCTTATATATCCGTTGAAAATCGCTCCAATGCAGACAAAAACTATGTCTATTTCAAAACGCCAATAACTTACAAAGACCTAACAATCACAGGTTATTATGATAGTGCTATGGATCTTGGCAAAATAGGGAAATATTATTTTTGGGGATTTATCATCGACAATGATATTAATCAAATAAAAGAAACATTAAACGGAGTAGATTGGAAAAATATGGAAGACAACCTTCTTTATATTGGAAATCCAATGATTCGCAGTATTAATGACGACATTCAAGTTTGGCATAAAAATACCGGTACGGTTGTTGGTGTCAAAACCATTCCAGCACCGGATACGACCGAAAAGCTATTATTACTTGAAAAAGGACCAAATATGAACCTTCTTGTTTGTTCTATTCAAGGTATTGTAACACCAGCATTATTAAAACAAGAACGACCAGATATTCAATAATATTAATTTAAATCGCCGATTCATCCATTTCGCCGGTACGAATACGGATCACTTGCTCAACATTATAAACAAAAATCTTACCATCACCGATTTTACCAGTTTGTGCTGTTTTCATAATAGTTTCAATACACATTTCTAAAATATCGTCAGGTACAATAAGTTCAATTTTTACTTTTGGTAAAAAATCAACCATATATTCGGCACCTCGATAAAGCTCAGTATGCCCTTTTTGACGCCCAAAGCCTTTAACTTCGGTAACTGTCATACCGGTAATACCTTGTTCGGCAAGTGCTTCGCGAATATCATCTAATTTGAATGGCTTGATGATTGCTTCAATTTTTTTCATATCTAGTTTCCTTTAATTCAAGATTACCAATTTTTAAATCCAAAAGCTGAAGTAATAGGATATCGTCGACCTTTACCAAAATTACGAGCTGTAATTTTAGGACCAATTGCAGATTGACGACGTTTATACTCATTGATATCAACCAACTTAATAACCCGCCTTATTGTCACTTCATCATAACCTTGTGCAACAAGTTGTTCAATGGAAAGATCAAGTTCAACATACCCTTTCAAAATGCCATCTAAAACATCATATGGCGGTAAACTGTCTTCATCTTTCTGATCGGGTGCTAGCTCTGCTGAAGGTGGCCGAGTGATTACCCGTTCAGGAATCACATAAGAACGCGTATTTCGATATTTTGATAATGCAAATACCATAGTTTTAGGCACATCTTTAAGCACATCAAAACCACCTGCCATATCGCCATAAAGCGTTGCATAACCGACTGACATTTCGCTTTTATTCCCAGTTGTCAGTACCAGTCTTCGACGTTTGTTGGAGAGTGCCATTAAAACCACACCTCGACAGCGTGCTTGCAAGTTTTCCTCTGTGGTATCTTTTGCAGAGCCTAAAAACAGCGGAGTTAACGATGACATAAACGCATCAAACATCGACTCAATAGAAACAATATCAAATTCGACCCCTAATATTTCTGCTTCTTCCTTAGCGTCAGCAATACTTATATCAGCAGTATAACGAAACGGCATCATCACAGCTTGCACTTTATCTTTACCTAAAGCATCGACAGCAATTGCTAGTGTTAGAGCAGAATCAATTCCGCCTGAAAGACCTAAAACAGCACCTTCAAAGCCATTTTTAGTAATATAATCTCGCGTTGCTAGCACTAACGCATCATAGACTGAAGCTAAAATAGCTTCTTCTAATTTTGGTTTTGGGGTTATTACATTATGAGCTTTTGTAAAATCTAAAATAGCTATATCTTCTTGAAATGCTTGAAGTTGACAAATAACCTCACCTTGTTTATTACAAGCAAAAGAACACCCATCAAAAACCAACTCATCTTGCCCCCCAATTTGGTTGACATAAACAATGGGTAAACTTGTGCGTTTGGCATGGTATTTAACCAAATCATATCGTTGTTGCTGTTTTTCATAATCATAAGGCGAAGCATTAATTGCAACTACAAAATCAGCTTGAGCACGTTTAATATCATCAATTGGCTGGTTTTGCCAAAGATCTTCACAAATTAACAAACCAATCTTTTGACCTTTAAAGTTCACAACACACGTTTGGTTACCTGCAGTAAAATAACGCTTCTCATCAAAGACATCATAATTAGGTAGTAACTGTTTATGATAGCAAGCTAACAATTTGCCATCACAAAAAAACGACAGTGCATTATAAAGTTGCTCATCTTGCCAATGTGGATGTCCAACAATAACTGCACAATGCTTACTGGCTTGCTCAATTAAAGCTAAAGCCTTTTGACAACGATCTTTAAAATCAGTGCGATAAACTAAATCTTCAGGGGGATAACCACACAAAGCAAGTTCTGAAAAAATAAGAAGATCATCGGATGAGTGGTGGCGAGTCAGTTCAATTATCTGCTTAGCGTTACCTTCTATATCGCCCAAGCGCCAATTTTTCTGTACTAAAACAATAGACATATAAAATTCAATATCACAAATCAAAATTGTTGATAAGTTTAAATGATTCTAAGTTGCACTGCCACTGTTTTATCGCTAACATGCAACAATAAATCAGCTTAGACTTGTCTGGAAATTAATATGCAAAAAATATTAAATGTGGCGTTAACAAAACGTAGTTATCCGATCGCAATTGGTGAAAATCTCATTACTGAATTCGAACATTTTAAACTTCAAACAGGTCAACGCGTACTCATCGCAACAAATGAAACGATCGCCCCACTTTATTTGCAGACAGTGATTAATATGCTTGAAAAGCAAGGTGTAAAGACGGATTCTGTCGTTGTTCCCGATGGTGAACAGTATAAAACCATGGAAACATGGAACACCATTCTTACGGCTCTACTTACTAATAACCATACTCGTAGCTCAATTCTTATTGCTCTTGGTGGAGGCGTCATCGGGGATGTTGCTGGATTTGCTGCCTCGGCTTACCAACGTGGAATTAAATTTATTCAAGTACCAACCACGCTACTTTCCCAAGTTGACTCATCGGTTGGCGGTAAAACAGCAATTAATCATCCGCTTGGTAAAAATATGATTGGAGCCTTTTACCAACCTCAAGCGGTGGTTATTGACCTCAACTGCTTAAAAACCTTACCACAAAGAGAACTGTCAGCAGGACTTGCCGAAGTCATAAAATATGGCATTATTTTAGATACTGAATTCTTCAATTGGTTAGAACAGCATATTGAAGATTTACTCAACCTAGACAGTAATGCGCTTAGTTACTGTATTTATCGCTGTTGCGAACTAAAAGCAAAAGTGGTTGCTGCCGACGAAACAGAACAAAACATGCGTGCGATTTTAAATCTTGGTCACACTTATGGTCATGCCATAGAAGCAGAGTTAGGCTATGGAAACTGGCTACATGGCGAAGCTGTCAGTGTGGGAATGTTAATGGCTGCTCAAACTGCCAAATTACTCGGTAAACTAACACAAGCAGATCTTGATCGAATCAAAAACTTGCTAATACGTGCTAAACTACCTGTTAACAGACCAGAAAAAATGCCGATTGAATCTTACCTTCCACACATGTTACGAGACAAAAAAGTACTATCTGGACAATTACGACTCGTTGTACCCACTAAAATTGGGCATGTTGAGGTGATGGATGGCATTGATAAAAGTATCGTATTAGCGTCTATTGCTAACGTTTAATATTCACCATAATCCCAAGTATACTAGCCATCAATAAACCACTTTATTATCGTTAAGCTAAGGCAACCTAGCTTAACGATAAGCGCCTCAAAATAAAACACGGATGCAATCAAAACACATAAACTTCCACATCATTAAAATGTAAATTTAAATTTACAACAAACACCTAAATAACAACAAACCTAATGAAAGCTGATTAATAATTGAAAATTTGATTTACTATCATGTAATTTTGTGTTTACATTATACACGTTTATGTAATTAATATTTTACATATAAAATAATAAAATGATTTTAACAAGGAAAGCAAAAATGTTAAAAGATACACTAAATAATATCCGAATTAGAGATGAACACATGCTAGTTACCCCCGAAGAGATAAAAAAACTTTATCCGCTATCTCATGAACTTGAAAACCAAATTGCTTCATCAAGACAAACCATTGTCGATATTTTAGAACGCCGAGATCACCGTTTACTAATTGTTTGTGGTCCTTGCTCTATTCACGATCCTATTGCGGCGATTGAATATGCCCATAAATTAAAAAAACTATCAGACGAAGTCAAAGACCACCTATTTATTGTTATGCGCGTTTACTTCGAAAAACCACGCACAACTGTCGGCTGGAAAGGCATGATTAACGACCCTCACATGGATAGTTCATTTGACATTGAACACGGACTTAAAAAAGCACGTAAATTATTACTCGACATCACCAAAATTGGATTACCAATTGCAACAGAAGCATTAGATCCAAACACGCCACAATATATTGGTGATTTAATCAGTTGGGCAGCCATTGGCGCAAGAACCACTGAATCGCAAACACATAGAGAAATGGCATCAGGCCTATCAATGCCAGTCGGCTTTAAAAATGGCACCGATGGCAGTTTAGATGTTGCTATTAACGCCATGAAATCAGCATCAATGGCGCATCGCTTTGTGGGCATCAACCAACAAGGACAAGTAACTGTTTTACAAACTTTAGGCAACCCACACGGACATGTTATTTTGCGTGGTGGAAAAACACCTAACTACGATGCACAAAGCGTATCATTATGTGAAGAGCAAATGCAAAAAGCAGGATTATTACCTAACTTAATGATTGACTGTAGCCACGCAAACTCCAATAAAGATTACCGTAATCAACCAATTGTTGCCGACTCAATTATTAAGCAAATCGAAAAAGGTAATAATTCGATTATTGGAGTGATGATTGAAAGTAACTTATTTGAAGGCAATCAATCGTCTGAACAACCACAAGAAAACTTCAAATATGGCGTATCAGTAACGGATGCTTGTATCAATTGGGAAACAACCGAACAGCTACTACAAAAAATGAATAGCCAATTAGCAAACCCACTTACTCAAAGAAAACCGCAATCAGCTAAAGCTTAAACAGCCTCAACGCTGATAACAAAATCGCCGACAAAACGTCGGCGATTTTTTTATTTAACCTAACTGCTTACGAGCATTACGGAACATTCTCATCCACGGACTATCTTCGCCCCAATTATCTGGGTGCCATGAATTACTTACCGTTCTAAATACACGCTCAGGGTGAGGCATCATAATAGTTGCTCGCCCATCTTGAGATGTCACTGCTGTAATGCCGTTTGGTGAACCATTTGGATTAGCAGGATATTGTTGAGTTACTTTACCAAAATGGTCAATATAACGAACAGCAACTAATCCCGAGGTTTCTAAATTGCTCAAATGCGCATCATCAGCAACTTCAACACGTCCTTCTCCATGTGAAACCGCAATTGGCATATAAGACCCTACCATATCAGTAAACAGCAAAGATGGACTTGGTTGGATTTGCACTAAACTAAAACGAGCCTCAAAGCGTTCTGACAAATTACGAACAAACCGTGGCCACAAATCGGCCCCCGGAATCAGATCCTTCAAGTTTGACATCATTTGACAACCGTTACAAACGCCTAACGATAAAGTATCTTGACGATGAAAGAATCGTTCAAATTCATCACGAACTTGTTCATTAAATAAAATCGATTTTGCCCAACCTTCTCCCGCACCTAACACATCACCATAAGAAAAACCACCGCAAGCAACAAGCGTACTAAATGGATCAAGTGTAACTCGCCCAGAAAGCAGATCTGTCATATGCACATCAATGGCTTGAAAACCTGCTCTATCAAATGCAGCAGCCATCTCGACATGCGAGTTAACACCTTGCTCACGCAAAATGGCCACTTTAGGTTTTGTACCTTTGGAAATATAAGGGGCGGCAATATCCACCCTAGGATCAAAGGTTAAATGTACATTTAAACCAGGATCATCGTCATTTTGTTTTGCTTGATGTTCTTGATCAGCACATTCTGGATTATCTCGCAAACGCTGCATCTGCCATGTTGTTTGCGCCCACCATGTTCTTAAGGTTAAGCGTGATTCGCTATAAACAATCGCTGATTGGTTACGCACAATAAATTGCTGACCAGTTTTAGCACTACCAAGCACATGAATTGCATGAGATAAACCAAACTGCTTAAAGCATGCCATCACATCATCTAAACGATTATTAGCTACTTGAATAACTGCGCCTAATTCTTCATTAAATAACGAAGCAATCACATCATGGCCTAACGAGGCAATATCTACATCAACACCACAATGCCCAGCAAAAGCCATTTCAGCTAATGTCACAAACAGCCCACCATCAGAACGATCATGATAAGCAAGCAACGCATTTTGGCTTACTAAAGCCTGAATCGCATTATAAAAAGCAGCTAACTCCTTAGGATCATGGACATCTGCGGTTTTTTGCCCTAAATGACGATACACTTGCGCAAGTGCGGTTGCGCCTAACGCTTGGTGACCTTTAGATAAATCAACCAGTAACAACGTATTATCCTGATCAGTACGCAATTGAGGTGTTACGGTTTTACGCACGTCTTCAACACGCGCAAATGCCGAAATCACCAGCGACAATGGCGAAGTCATGGTCTTTTGCTCACCCTCTTGTTGCCAAGTGGTTTTCATCGACATTGAATCTTTACCAACTGGAATGGCTAGCCCTAAAGCTGGGCATAACTCTTCACCAATTGCCTTAACGGCTTGGTAAAGCCCCGCATCCTCACCCGGGTGACCTGCTGCCGCCATCCAGTTAGCCGAAAGCTTAATGCGTTTGATATCACCGATATTGGTTGCGGCAATATTAGTAATGGCTTCACCAACTGCAAGCCTTGCTGATGCGGCAAAGTTAAGTAGTGCAACGGGTGCTCGCTCGCCGATTGACATGGCTTCGCCATAATAGCTATCTAAACTTGCTGTAGTCACCGCACAATCAGCCACTGGCACTTGCCATGGACCAACCATTTGATCGCGCGATACCATCCCCGTTACAGAGCGATCGCCAATGGTAATTAAAAAAGTCTTTTCCGCAACGGTTGGCAAATGTAAAACTCGCTTAACTGCATCATATAAATTAATATCAGAGGTTGAAAAACTATCACCGTGCGCTTGGTGAGTTTTAACATCACGTTGCATTTTAGGCGTTTTACCAAGTAGCACATCTAATGGCAGCTCGATGGGATTATTATTAAAATGCTCATCATGCAAGGTAACCGCTTTATTGGCAATTGCCTCACCAATCACCGCATAAGGTGCACGCTCACGTTGACAAAGCGCATCAAATAGCGCCAATTTATCAGAGTGAATAGCAAGCACATAACGCTCTTGTGATTCGTTACACCAAATTTCTAGTGGTGACATCCCTGGTTCATCGTTGAGTATCTTTCGCAACTCAAATTGCCCACCACAGCCACCATCGCTAACAAGCTCAGGCATCGCATTAGACAAACCACCTGCACCAACATCATGAATAAACAAAATAGGATTATCTTCACCAAGTTGCCAACAACGATCGATAACTTCCTGACAACGGCGCTCCATTTCAGGGTTATCACGCTGAACAGAAGCAAAATCCAAATCGGCATCAGACTGCCCCGATGCCATGGACGAAGCCGCCCCACCACCTAAACCAATATTCATCGCAGGGCCACCTAACACAATCAGCTTAGAGCCAGCAGGGAACTCACCTTTTTGAATATGTTCACGACGAATATTCCCCATACCACCAGCTAGCATAATTGGCTTATGATAACCACGCAGCTCCTCGCCATTATGGCTATTAACCTTTTCTTCATAAGTACGGAAATACCCCAACAAAGCTGGACGACCAAATTCATTATTAAACGCTGCCCCACCTAAAGGACCATCCATCATAATATCAAACGCACTAACAATACGTTCTGGCTTACCAAAATCTTGCTCCCAAGGTTGTTCAAAATGAGGGATCCGCAAATTAGAAACCGAAAACCCAACTAAACCAGCTTTCGGTTTAGCGCCACGCCCTGTTGCGCCCTCGTCACGAATTTCACCACCACTCCCTGTGGCGGCTCCCGGCCAAGGCGATATTGCTGTTGGATGATTATGTGTTTCAACTTTCATTAAAATATCAGCATATTCTTGATGATAGCTGTAGGTTTTATCTTCGCTATCGGCAAAAAAGCGCCCAACGATTGAACCATCCATCACCGCGGCATTATCCTTATAAGCAGACGAAACATAATCAGGCGTATGCTCAAAGGTATTTTTAATCATCTTAAATAACGATTTAGGTTGCTTTTTACCGTCAATAATCCAATCGGCATTAAAAATCTTGTGGCGACAATGCTCAGAGTTTGCTTGTGCAAACATATAAAGCTCAACATCGGTTGGGTTACGTTTTAGCTTTTGAAAATTTTCAACTAAATAATCGATCTCATCAGGCGCCAATGCCAAACCTAATTTTAGGTTAGCGTCTTGTAATGCCTTGCGCCCTTCGTCTAATAAATTAATGGTTGTCACAGGCGCAGGAGAATCAATATGAAACAACAGTTCAGCTTGCTCAAGATTGCTAAAAACCGTTTCCATCATGCGATCATGAATTAAGGATAAAAAATCATTTTTTTGTGAATCGGTTAATGCTGAACTCACTTGCACATAATAAGCAATTCCCCGCTCAATACGGCGGACCTGTGACAAGCCGCAATTGTGTGCAATATCGGTTGCTTTCGACGACCAAGGCGAAATTGTTCCCGCCCTTGGTGTCACTAAAAAGAGTTGCTTGCTAGCTGTTTGATCGACATTGATTTGTGCAGTTTTTGGACCGTATTGTAATAATTTATCTAGCGTTAACGTTTGTTCAGCCGTCAATTCGCCTACCAAATCAACAAAATGCAGGTATTGGGCTTCAATATTGATAACAGGGATGGATTTTTCACAACAAGTAGATAAGATTTTACTAATACGAAATGAAGATAACGCAGAGCAGCCAGCTAAAATTTTCATAAAAATTACTCTTTTTAAGCCAAAAATAGGGAAAAAATAGAACAATATTATAAAAGAAAGCGCGCTGTGTGGCTATATGAAATACAGTTAATCGAGTGATAGAGAGGGGGAGAAGCTTGGTTTTTGTTAAAAACACAAACAAAAACTTCAATAAAATCAATACCTTTCCTGACAGTTTTTTTAGCAGAAAATTAGGCCTTTTTTGTTTTTGTGAATAGAATAAATTGAGTGTGGTGGTTTCGGACGTTTTGACTTTTTGTGAATAAAATAGCCACAGTGACCACGTCCGAGCAAAGGGAATTAAAGCGAATTCCCTGACAACCCTCGCTTTGGCTGCAGAATGTGGCCTTCGGCAATACTCGTATCATCCTGATACTCGCCTATACGAGGCCACCTTCGCTATGCTCAGGTGTTCAAATTTGTTCCAGACAAATTTGTCAAGCACCCACAAACTCGCTCTGTTGTCGGCACATTCTGACGCCGGAATAAGGCAGATAGTATAGCCGATTGTTTTTTAATTATGTGATTAATTTTATTTTTTATTGCCACCTATACGGCGTTAAGGACTCGTTAATTGAAGTATTAGCGTCAATTGCATTTCTAAACCGCCTATACGGCGTTAAGGTAGAACTCAAGATTTGATAAATCTTGTTATATAAAGATAAACAACAATTTTGGCTTTGAAAACCCTTTTTTTAAGCTGCTTTATAACACTTTGATTTTATTGGATTTTAAATTATCATAAAAAAAAGGGTTTGGAGAGGTTTATATTCAAAAAAACGGACAGAAAAAACCTCAATAAAATCAATGCCTTTCCTGACTGATTTTTTGGGGTTTTTGCAGTGTTTTTTAACACAAAAACAACTCAAAAAAAATACCTAAGGTTATGCTGTCTATCTTGTTACGGCGTCGGAATGTGCCGACAACAGAGCGAGGTTAGCACGCCAAACAGGGATGTTTGGCGAGTTTGTGGCGCGCTTGGAGCGCTTCCACAAACGGTGCGTTAAGACCGAGCGATGGCGGAGGGTAGCCGAAGGCCACATTCTGTAGCCAAAGCGTGGGTTTGCAAAGGGAATTCGCTTTAATTCCCTTTGCTCGGACGTTGTCACTGTAGCTATTTTGTTCACCAAAGGTCAAAACGTCCGAAACCTTGCCGTACTAAAAATAGACCACCGCTTTAAAGCGCCACAGCGTAATCCACTAAAACTGCCATCGACGCTTTCAGCGGCGGCGGCGGGGGGCGGCGCTATTGTGGCTTTGCCACAACGGCGCAACCCTAAGGGAAACGCCCCGACTTACGCGGGGGCTTTATTCTTTGTTATATTGTCCCCTCAGGCACCGTAACCCCCTTCCGCGCCCTAAGGATTAAGAACTAAACGCTAAAAGCTAAGGTGTGGTGCAAACAGCGTAAAGGTTGTAGCCGGCAAGGCTGCTGTAGATGAGGCCGTTGCCCGAGGTGACACTGAACTGGTTGCTACCTGAGGCGTCGCTCGTCCAGTAGCCGTTGCCGACGAAGTCCGCATCAGCGTAGTAGGGCATGTAGCCCCACTCCGTGATAAATCCTGCGCCTATGTGACGCTCGTAAACATTATTACTAGACGACGGCGTAGCGCCTACTGCACCAGTACAAGGACGATTATTATCCACTCCATAACCACGACAAACCGCGTTGGTTAAATCACTTACCCTAGGCATCCGATAACCCAAACTATTACACCATGCTGTTTGGTTAGTATAATATTTCCTTTGACTACCCCGATTGACGAACCACTGCTTTAACACAAATCCATACTTCACCTCATTACCATTACTATCCCTACCCACCAACTCAAACGTCTGTGGCAAAGATGGACGTGTTAGTGAACTAGGATTATCTGAGTTTATTTGACTACTACTTGCCCTTGGACCATGCAACGTTACCCGTGTTACATATTTGGATTTATCAGTAATCCAATAATCATATTGCACAGTTCCTCCCCATGAGCCTATAAATGAACCTGTACGCGGCCTTGTCCAACTCACCGTTGCGCTTAGACTACCACTTGTATTAACTGTCCAACTTAACTGACTTCCGTCAATACCACCTATATCCAAATCAAAATACAAGCCATCTGCTCCCGTTGTTGGAAAGTTCCTGTCGTAAGATGATGGACTCGTTGACTGAACTAAAAAGCCCTTACTAGGATTCCATATGTTAGATGGGCCTGCATAGCGGGGGTTGTCGTCAGAATCAATGCCAGTTGTTCCACCATACAACAAATTCGGCCTGACCGAACAAATACGGATATCGTCATTTGGATTAATATAATAATCCACCGCTGCACCACTGAAACTACTACTCCTTGGGACCCCATACTGCGTACTTAATGTGCCACCTGTACTTGTTAAAGTTACCTTATAAGGTGCACTACATATATCCAATGCATCGCTGCGATTAACCGTAGTACCGTTTTTATCGGTAAACGCCACCGATATACTCCCCGATGCCGTTACTCCACCTACTCCCTGTCCGTCTCCATCATCATCACCCCAATAACCCTGACTGACCAAATCATTCATCGTGATTGAACTCCTTGATGGTGGTACTATCGTCTCTATATGACCTAAGTTACTCCCCACATATGGCAACCTGATTGGATTAGTTGGCGTGGATGGGTTGGTTGACCTTGTGTATACCGTTCCATCCTGCAACTTTATTGACAATAAACGGTCTGTATTCGTTAATTTTGTTACCCCACCATCAAACGTTAAATACGGCGCACTCCCCTCGATAGCCCTTGAGGTATAAGCCGTTAACGCCTCTGTATCCTGCGTATATGACAATAACAACAATGGCGCTAAGAATAATGCCGATTTAGATAATAATGGTGATTTAAATAGTAACGGCGGTTTGAATAACAATGGCGGTTTTAATAACCACTTGAATATCGGCGGTAATTTTGCCGAAGATTTTACCGATGACGGCGTCGATTTCGCTACGCGAAATGACTTCGATGATGAAAATAACTGTGGCGCTCTATTTTGACCACTGTGCGAATCAATAAGATTTAGGGCATAGGTTTGGCAGGCCAGATGCCAGATGCCAGATGCCAACCATGGTAATGCATTTTTATTCCCTTGTCAAGTAATTTATTGTTTTTTCTCGATTTTTCTATCAGCCCGCTTATTTAATAAGCGATTCCCTGCTTGAATAAGCCTTAAAATTATAACTTGATGGTGCATAATCTGCCACTTTTTTTGTTAATTTATTGTAAAGAATTGTTATGTTGTGGGATGCGGTATTTGGATTTTTTGGGAAGTGGCGGTTTTTACGGTTTTTTGGACGGTCGTTTTTAGTCGCTGTTTTAGGTAGCGGTTTTTAATCGCTTTTTTAATAAAAACCACCTCAAAAAAAAACTTCAATAAAATCAATACCTTTCCTGACCGATTTTTGGGTGGTTATGAGCTTTTTGTTTTTTTTGGGGGCAGCATAGATTGGGCGTGAGGATAAAAAATATTGATTTATTGAATAATTACTGGTTTACTGCATAGAAAGATAAAAATAATAACTTATTATTTATTGATATTAACCATAAGAATAATAAAAATAATTAACGATTGTTCATGAGAATGTAAGGGTAAATTAGCATGGAGTTTCTTTTTTATTTACTCATTATTGTTATGCTAATAGTAGTGTTTGTTAATTTTTCTAGCTTAGGAAATCAAATTTCTGCTTTGAGGCATCAGTTAACAGAGTTACAAAAAAGTGTTTTATCGCTTTCAGAGCATCTTTATCAGCAAAAAAGTAGTTCGTCAGGTTCTGATACGGTTCAAGAAACTACCGACCAAACTTTGGATGAGTTAACCATACAGAGCAAACAACATGATAGTGATACTGAAAATACCAATCAACAATTTGACTATCAAACCCATGCTGTCACTCAAGAATCCGAAGATGCTGATCTATTAATAACCGAACCTCCACCCCAAATTCCTTGTGCTGCTAATAATTACAATTTAAACGCCGATTGTTTGCAACTCAATGACCAAAGTGAGCCGGTCTTATTCACTCAATCCGACCAATTTGCTCACAATCCACTTGACGATAAAAACGTTGATTTCGATACGTTAACGCAGGCACATACGTCATATGAAGAAGTCGCAACAGAACAAGAAGCACAAACTTGTGCCAGTGAATCGGTATCCGATGAGGGTACCGAGCCTGAAATAACAAGCTCAGCAGAATTAGTATCACCAACATTAGATCCATTTGATTCTGCATATAAAAAAGTGACTACTACAAGCACTGGTCCTAATTTGTGGGCACTTGCGTTTAATTGGTTTGTTAAAGGCAATGTTCTTGCCAAAATTGCCATTGCAATACTATTTTTAGGGTTAACGTATCTGTTTAAATATAGCGTTGAACATGATGTACTTTCACCTGAGTTGAGGGTATTAGGTGCGTTAGTCTTGGGCGTTGCTTTATTGGCAGTGGGTTGGAAATTAAAAGATAAGCGCAAAATTTATGCCTTAATTTTGCAAGGTGGTGGATTTGCAACTTTGTACCTAACCATTTTTGCCGCTTATAGGTTGTATGAGCTAGTACCTATGTTACTGGCTTTTGCTATTTTATTCGTGATTTGCTCAACAAGTGTTGTATTTGCCGTTGCACAAAGGGCAATGAGTTTGGCTATTATTGCTTGTGTTGGTGGCTATTTAACCCCCATTTTATTATCTAATGACTCGGGTAACCATGTTGCGTTATTTAGTTATTATTTAATGGTTTCTAGTGCTATTTTGGTGATCAGTATTTCACAATCTTGGCGAGTTCTGAATCTATTAGGATTTTTATTTACCTTTGTTGTATCGCTATTATGGGGAATGAGTGATTTCCTACCTGAGTTTTATATTGAATGCCAAATATTCATCGTCGCTAATATGCTAATTTATGGGATTTTGGCGGTGTTATTGTCAATTCGCAGTAATAATAAAGAACCTTATCAAAATGTGATTGATCGCATTTTGCTATTTGGAACGCCATTATCAGGATTTGGATTGCAATATGCGATCACTCAGCAATGGGAATTTGGTCCTGCGTTTTCTTCATTAGGTTTTGGTTTATTTTATCTGATTGGTTCTTATATTATTTTACGCTTGTGGACAACAACAGCTAAAAAAATTGCGCTTTTGGGACTGGCTATTGGTATAGCATTTAGTACGTTATCCATTCCGCTTGCCTTTAGTGCTAATTTGACGGCGACACTTTGGTTATTTGAGGGAACAGCATTAAGTTGGATTATGCTTTCTCAAAAATATTATCGCGTAGCATTACTTGGTGTTGCCATTACTGTATTGGGGATGATTTCTACCTGTATATCTTTAGAATATGATCACTTAACCACAGCATCATTTGTATCACTTTTAGGTATCACCAGTATTATTTTATTTATCAATGCATGTTTATGGCACTGTTATGACCGCAATGATGATATTGATAAACTGACTAAAACATTATTTATGGTCATCGCTTCTATTGCTTGGATACTGTGGATTTTAGTATGTATTCCACTCATGCTTGATGAAAATACACCAAATGTAGCTCCAATTTTATTGGGCTTTACGGTATCGACTTGGTTATGGTACGCCGTTGGTCAAAAAATAAAGTGGAATATAATCCGTTATGCAGTGTTAGCACTATGGTTAGTGATACCTTTGTCATTGCTTAGAGCACATACTGGATATTACTATTTATCAAGCTTCGGCGTTTGGAACTTAGTTTGGGTACTTGCGTTTGTTAGTTGCTATTATTATTTGCATGTTGCCTACAACCTTATCAAAAACAATCACATTAAAATAGATGGAAAAACAATCTGTCCGTTATCTATTGTATTGCATATTAGTTTATTCTGGATGATTCTTTGCTGGTTAATTCGTGAAACCGTTCATTGGTTTGATTCATTACCGTGGGGTTACGAAGTCGTAAAATGGAGTATTGCTACAACCATAGCAAGCAGTATTATTTTATTATTCTACTTCTTGATTAAGCGTCAAATAATGACCTCGTTGCCATTAATCAAATCTTATTGGATGACAGGACTAATACCTATTGTGCTTTATATTAGCTATTATTTAATTGTTGGACTTAGTATGAGTGGACAAATTATTTACTGGCAATATATTCCGATTCTCAATCCGTTAGAAGAAAGTGCCATTTTTGGCTTAATTATGTTAACGGTCTGGTTAAAATTTGCCATCAGTTATTCACACATTGGCAACAAAATTATCAATACTTCTTATTTTAATATACCGTTACCAAATATGGTTTTAGTGCTATTAATCACACTAACCTTTTTATGGTCAAATAGCATAGTATTACGCTACTTAAGCCAGACATTTGATATATCTTGGATGGCTTATTCTTTGTGGCACAACAATATTGTTCAAATGACTGCCTCGTTGCTTTGGATGTTAACATCGGTAATATTAATCACTATCGGACATCGTTATTCACTTCGAAAAGTATGGTACAGTGGTGAAATTATTCAAATGATCGTTATTATAAAATTAATCTTTGTCGATATCCGTGAGCTTGATGGATTACTGCGTGCATTTGCCTTTATTGGTGTGGCATTATTAATGTTATTAATCGCCTATTTAGCGCCATTACCTCCAAAACAAGATAATAATAAGCAAATTTTGGCGTAATTAGAGAAGATGATTAATTTCAGTTTTCAGTATAGAAATAGAAATAGAAATAAAGCCTAAGTGCTATTGAATTTTATGGATAAATGAATTATGAAAAAATTGTTATTAAGTGCTTTAATGCTAATCAGTGGGTTTAGTCAAGCAACAGACAAAACCAACCAATATGCCTATGGTGCAATGATTGAAACTAGCAATGATTCAAGTATGTATAGCCGTATAGATCTAACGAGCGATGTGTATACACAAGCGCTTTCAAGTCGTTTAGATGATATTCGTGTATTTAATCATAAAGGACAACCTGTGCCTTATGCATTAGTTAATGTTTACCAACGAGACGACATCAATCAAATGTTTCAGGTCACTATCTATGATTTAAATAAAAACCAAGAACACCGCCAAGAAAATCAAAGTAAGGAAGGCACTGAACAATATAATATTAATATCAATAATAAAGATGTTCAAATTTACCTAGATTATACCAATAGTCAGGAACAATACTATGCAACTTATTTATTACAAGTTCCTAACGAAATCAAACTAGAAAAAGCAATTAGTCGCTTATCAATCGATTTTGATACCGCTGAAAGTGAAAATTGGCAAGCTACTGCTAAACTACTTTATAGCCAAGATTTAAGCAATTGGCAAACCGCACTAAATAACGTGCCAGTGATGTCTTTGGTTGATAACAATAATGAGCAATCGCTTAAAGTCAATGTAATTGATATCCCATCCAATACCAATTACAAAGCTAAATATTGGATTTTACAATTAAAATCAAAACAACAAATGCTCCCAACTATTAAAAAAGTTGAGTTTATTTCTAGAAAGGCGCCCCCAAAAATTGCGCTTTACCCAATTAATTTTGAACTTGCATCTTCTGATCAGCAAGAGGCAATTTATCAGTTACCAACCCCACAGCCAGTTAAAGAATTATCGATATCACTGCAAAACTCACGCACGGTATTGCCAATTAGCCTTTATTATAAAAGCAATGATAAAGATCAAATCTGGCATAAGCTTGACGATTACATTATTCGACGCGTTACAGATATCGATCAAAGCCCAAACATTAAAATAAACGACCCCGATTTACAAATAAAACAGCTTAAAATAAAAGCTAACAACGCTAGCTTTGACCAAGCCCCTCAAGTAGTTGCTTACCGTAATCGTATGAACTTGATTTTTAATAGTGGTAATAATGGACCATTTATTTTGGCTTGGGGTTCGGCTAAAGCAAAATCAGCGGCATTAAATGAAAAAGAACTATTGTCTGATTCGCTGTCGATACAAGATCTTCCTAAAGCTTATATTGGTGAAGATATTAAACTTTCAGGTAAAAAAGCATTAACCCAAAGCGTTAACGATAGCAATACAGCAACGAGTTCATCTTTACCTAAATGGTTAATTTGGATCTGTTTAATTGCTGGTGCGTTATTTTTGACTTTTTTAGGTCTAATGCTCCTGAAAGAAGCCAAAAAGTCAGCATCATAAATCACACTGTAAAAAAGAAATCATTTAATATGATACTGGCAATTGATGTTTATTACATTGATAACCGCGCCAAATCCGTTGGTGTGTTATTTCGTGATTGGACAAGCATAAAATCCGAAATTGATTCGGTTATTACCGATTATCAAGATCATGTTGCGCCCTATCAATCAGGTCAGTTTTATCAACGTGAATTACCTTGCATTATGTCACTGCTTGATAAAATTGATTTAAGTAACATTACCTGCATTGTGATTGATGGTTATGTGCATTTGGATGAAGGTAAGATAGGGCTAGGGGGGCATTTGTATCATGCATTAAATAAAACCATCCCTGTTATTGGTGTTGCTAAAAAGCCGTTTTCAGGTAATAGCGACTATTTGATCGAAGTGCTACGTGGTCAAAGTAAGCACCCGCTATATGTTACCTCGATAGGCATACCGCTAATAAATGCTGCCAATAGTGTGCAATCAATGGCAGGCAAACACCGAATGCCTGATTTGCTGAGCTATTTAGATCAACAAACAAAATTGTTTAAACACGAACAATAACGGATTAGATTGAATTTGGCTAGGATGAATTAAATTACTGTAATGCGGACATTCGCCGACCCAATAAGTCGGCAAATGGTTGAGTTAAATTATGCTTCGTTCCAGCTATCTCTTAAACCAACGGTTCGGTTAAACACTAGCTTATCGTCGGTTGCATATTTGCTATCTAAACAGAAGTAGCCTTCACGTTCAAATTGATAAGCCATTCCAACCTCGGCATTTTGTAAGCTTGCTTCAACAAAGCCTTGTTTAATGATTAAAGATGTTGGATTGATGGTCGCTAAGAAGTCCTCGGCAGCACCTGGATTTGGTGTGTTAAATAGACGATCATATAAGCGAATTTCAGCAGATTTTGCAAACTTAGCCGAAACCCAATGAATTACGCCTTTTACTTTACGTCCATCTTCTGGGTTTTTATTTAATGTAGCCGGATCGTAGCTACAATAGATTGTTTGGATATTGCCTTCGGCGTCTTTTTCAACACGATCAGCACGAATTACATAGGCATTACGCAAACGCACTTCTTTACCAAGTACTAGGCGCTTGTAGTTTTTGTTGGCTTCTTCTCTAAAATCGGCTCGGTCGATATAGATTTCACGGGTGAAGGTCGCTTCACGCGTGCCTAATTCAGGACGATTTGGGTGGTTTGGCATGCTAAGTATTTCATCAATATTATCTGAAAAGTTTTCAATCACGACCTTAACAGGATCGAGCACCGCCATTGCACGTGGTGCATTTTCGTTCAGGTCTTCACGAATGCAAAACTCAAGCGTGCTCATTTCAACGGTGTTTTCTTGCTTGGTAACACCAATTCGGCGACAAAATTCCCGAATCGAAGCTGGTGTGTAGCCACGGCGACGCAGTCCCGATATGGTTGGCATGCGTGGATCGTCCCAACCATCGACAATTTTTTCTGATACTAATAGGTTTAATTTACGTTTAGAGGTAATGGCATACTCTAAATTTAATCTTGAAAATTCATACTGGTGTGGACGTGCTTCGATAGTGATATTATCTAATACCCAATCATATAAACGACGGTTGTCTTGGAATTCAAGCGTACAGAGTGAATGTGTGATGTTTTCGATCGCATCAGAAATGCAATGTGTAAAGTCATACATTGGGTAAATGCACCATTTGTTACCTGTTTGGTGGTGCTCAGCAAACTTAATACGGTATATCACAGGATCACGCATAACGATAAATGGTGAAGCCATGTCAATTTTAGCTCTTAGGCAGGCTTTTCCTTCAGCAAATTTACCTGCTTTCATTTGCTCAAACAGTGCTAAGTTTTCGTCAATAGGACGATCACGATAAGGGCTGTTTTTACCAGGTTGAGTTAATGTGCCCCGATATTCGCGAATTTCATCAGTAGATAACTCGTCAACATAGGCAAGTCCTTTTTTGATAAGCTCAATGGCATATTCATATAATCGGTCAAAATAATCAGACGAATAGCAAATGTCGCCATCCCATTCAAATCCTAACCAACGAACATCTTGTTTGATCGATTCAACATATTCAACATCTTCTTTAGCTGGATTGGTATCATCAAAACGTAAATTACATTTGCCCTGATAGTCTTGTGCAATGCCAAAATTTAAACAGATTGATTTAGCATGGCCAATATGTAAATAACCGTTTGGCTCAGGCGGAAAACGGGTATGCGTTGTTTTATATTTGCCAGCAGCAAGATCCGCATCAATAATTTGACGGATAAAGTTAGTTGGACGAGTTTCAGTCTCTGTCGGTAGTGAACCGCTCATAAAAAAACCTCTGATGATATATTTATTAATAACAAATTAAGAATATTTGCTTGCCATTACTTTTTGTGTTGGTGGATGAATATAACAAATTTTTGTTATTTCTGAAACGGAAAACAGGTTATTTGTATCGACAAAATTGGCTTTTGTTTAAACAATGCCGTTTTTTAATAAAATAACCAATGTGTTAGCTAAAAAAACACAAATAAAAACTTCAATAAAATCAATACCTTTCCTGACAACTTTTTGACCACATTAACCTACCAATCCAGTCGCTATTCATCACCTGATTTTAATGAAACCACAAATCTTGCGCCACCTAATGGACTTGTAACAACAAACGCTTTGCCATCATGAAATTCAGCCATTAATTTTACATAAGCTAAACCTAGTCCGTATCCGCCTGTTGAGCGGGTGCGACTGGTATCGAGTCTAGCAAAAGGCATGAAGATCTTTTCTCGTGCTTCAAAGGGGATGCCCGTACCATCGTCATCAATTTCAATAATGACGCGATTTTCTTGTTTACTAATGTTTAATACGGCTTTATGCGTGGCATATTTAAAGGCATTGAGCAATAGATTTTTGACGATCGTTTCGGCTAAATTGGTGTCAATGTTTGCTTGAATATTTTGGCTATTGCAAGTAAGTTCAAAGTCTTTGGGTTTAAATAATATTAACGATTGACAGATCCTTTCTCCCCACTGTTTTAGCGATACACGCGTTAAGTTGAGTTCAATATTACTTTGTTGCATTTTAAAGTAATTTAGACTGGCATTGATTAATGTTTCAAGTTCGTTAATATCATCACCCATGCCTTTTTGTAGCAATAATCGTTCTTGTTCGTCGTGAGATTCTTCAAGCATGCTTAGTTCAAATCGCATTCGAGCCAGTGGTGTACGCAGTTCATGAGCCATTGCGTGGGATATGGTTTGATTGGTGCTGACTAAGTGTTCAATGTGCATCCCCATGTTGTTGAGTACGTTGGCAAGTGGCTTAAATAACCAGCCTTTTACGTTTACTGTCCGTGCTTTTAAATTACCTTGCCCTAGCTGTTCAGCTGTCTGTCTGATATTGACTAAATCTTTCCAAACAGCACTAAAAGCCATATAAATTAAAATAAAAAAGATAATCGCGCTGAACAAAGCCCAGATAATTAAAAACACAGATAATGACATTGTATTGGATTTTAAAATATCTCGCATCACCATTGGACCTAATTGCAACAAATGACCGTCTTTTAGACCAATATAGATGACCTCTTCATCACTATCATATGAAAATCCTAATTTTTCTAATTCTTTGTTCACCGTGTTGGGTAGTGGCGTGTTAGTCGGTAGAATGGTGATAGGATAGCCAAAATAGGGCTGTAATTCGTCAACAACATCTTGTAGAGGACGATCTTTGTTTTCATCAATGCGCATGCGAATCAAGTTAACCGTGCCCCGTTGCGATTCACGAAAGACAATATGATCATCGGGCATATCAGTTAATGATGAAGGTAGCGAATCAAATACCAGTAATGCACCATAGGCAATAATACATTGCAATGATAGTAAAATAACGAGGTAAAAGACAATTCGGCGATTAAAAAATAGCGGCTTAGCAAGTAATTGTCTCAATGGTTTTCCCCTTCTCGCATAAATAAATAGCCTTTGCCTCGAACGGTTTTGATACGTGATGGATTATCGGGATCATCAAGTAATTTACGTCGAAGTCTTGAAACTCGCGCATCAATTGAACGATCACTACCATCAAAATCAATACCGCGAACTTGTGAAAAAATATCATCTCGAGACAAAATGTTCCCTGCGTTAATGGCTAATAGCCAAAGCAGATCAAATTCAGCGGTGGTTAAATCAATCTCGTGTTCTTGCAATAGGACTTTGCGATTTTCGCCATCGATGGCTAATTGGTCAAAGATTAGTGTTTTATTATTCTGAGGTATGACAAGTTCTTTAGTGTTGTCTTTGTCGGTTTCTATTTGTTTTCGTCGTAATAGTGCTCGAATTCGGGCAAGCAGTAGTCTTGGTTCAACAGGCTTTGCCAAGTAGTCATCTGCCCCTAATTCAAGCCCTACAATTTCATCAATATTATCTTCGCTAGCAGTCATAATTAGGATATAGTTAGTAAACCATGCACGAATATCTCGGCAGATATCAAAACCCGATTTTTCAGGTAGCATGACATCTAATATGACTAAATCAGGATTTAGTTGTTGGATCTTTTCTTCAGCGCCAGCACCACTATTATGCCACTCAACAAGATAGCCTTGTCGAATAAGATAAACTTGAATTAAGTTGGCTAACCGTTGATCATCCTCGATGATTAATATACGTTCACTCATTATCTGTTTTTAGTTACCACCGCTTGTTCTGAAGATACGCCATTATACAGACAATTTATCCCCCGTTACAAAATATATACAAAGAGCCTACAAAGTTTATTGTCACTCTATGAGAGAATTTGCGCCAATATCTATAATTAGACTGTTTTTATATCAAACATGAATACTTTTTCATCTATAACAAACACTATTTTTCATCCCTCTTATACACAACATCAAACACCAATTGTTTTGTGTGATTTCGATGGTACGATTAGTGTAAAAGATGTGACTGACACATTACTTAGCCATTTTGGTCAAGAAGGTTGTGATGAGCTTGAAGAATTATGGGTTAATGGCAAAATTGGCTCTCAAGAGTGTATGAGCAAACAAATTGCTTTAATGGACGCCAGCTTAGAGGAGCTTAATTGCGTTTTATCACAAATTGAAATTGATCCTGATTTTAAAGCGTTTATCAATTACGCCGAAAAAAATAGCATTCCCGTTCACGTAGTGAGTGATGGATTGGATTATGCCATTGATTTTATTTTAAAGCGTCATGGTATTGAGAATTTACCTATTTTTGCCAATAAACTGATGCATAATAATGTTCGTAGTTGGCGCCTAGAGTTCCCTTATGCGAATAAAGGTTGTATCAAGCAAAGTGGTAACTGCAAATGTAACCATGTCAAAAAACAACAGCATTTTACGCAGATTCTTTATGTTGGCGATGGTACGTCAGACTATTGCGTATCACACAATGTTGATTTTGTTTTTGCCAAAGATAAGCTCGTTAATTATTGTGAAAAAAATAAAATAGTACACCGTAAAATCACCAGCTTTGCAGATGTAACCGATGCATTAAAACAAGCCCGACAAACGGTTATTCCTGTCATGATGGTAAAAGAATAAGGGATTTTAATGAGCAAAATTGAAGATTTATCTTACTTTCTACCCGGTAATAAAAACGGTGTGCTATTGATTCATGGCTTAACTGGCACCCCCAATGAAATGCGAATTTTAGCCAATGGTTTAAATAAAGCAGGGTTTACCGTTTATGCCATTCAATTAGCTGGTCATTGTGGCACCGAAGAAGATCTATGTAAAACAACTTGGCAAGATTGGTATAAAAGCGTGCAAGATGGGGCTGATTATTTAGCACAGCATGTAGAGAATATATTTGTAGCAGGTTTATCAATGGGGGCATTACTGGCACTAAAGTTGGCTGCAGACAGACCTGCACAAATTAAAGGTGTTGGCGTATTAGCACCAACATTTTGTTATGATGGTTGGAGCATGCCATTTTGGGCAAAAAAACTGTTTTTCTTACTGGTTTATTTTAAGAAATTGGGGATTTTCCAAAAGAAAGTGTTTATTGAAAAACCACCTTACGGGCTTAAAGACGAGCGTATTCGAGCTGTGGTTTCTGAAAGTATGTTAAGTGGAGATGCGGCATCAGCAGGGCTTGCTGGTAACCCGTTCCCTGCACTTGCCGAAATGCAATTACTGGCAAAAGAGATGCGTAAGCAATTACCTAAGGTGACTTCACCCTGTTTAATTATGCATTCTGGTAACGATGATATCGCTAATATAGAAACCAATGCCAAATTAGTTGAAAAATCGGTATCAGCGCCAACAAAATTAGTGGTATTAAATGATAGTTACCATTTAATTACTATTGATAGCCAACGCCGTGAAGTAATCAAAGAATGTGCATCATTCTTTGATAAGATTGCAGAGGAAATCAAAGCATAATGTCACCATTAGTTATCATTCTTTGGGTTAGTAATATCTGTTTTGATACATTAGGGCAAGTCGCTTTTAAATTTGCTGCCATTGCACCCAATAACCGCGATGGTTGGTACTATTGGTTAGATTTAGCTAAAAATAAGTGGATTTGGGTTGGCATTATCGCTTATGTGGCTGAATTTTTATTATGGTTAGCCTTTTTAACGTTAGTACCGCTTTCGCAGGGCGTATTACTTGCTTCATTTAATATCATTACTATTATGCTAGTAGGTCGAGTGATTTTTAAGGAATTACTGACCATCTATCGCTTAATTGGTATGTTATTAATCACCGCAGGCGTTATTTTTGTAGGGATGTCTTAATATGGCCAGATTTTATATAATTGGATTCACTGTATTGCTGTTTTTTGACACCATTGCGCAATGTAGTTTTAAATTAACTGCAATGCACGCAGAACCATTAGCAATGAGTGTTGATTGGCTAATTCGTGTATTTACTAATCCGTGGATTTATATATCAATAGCTGGGTATATTTTAACTTTTTTTACTTGGATGACACTACTAAAAAAAGCGCCTGTAGGGCCTGCTTTTGCGGCATCTCACTTTGAAGTTGTAACCGTTATGGTGGTTTCAATCTGGTTATTTCATGAACCAATTACATTATTTAAATTAATTGGTACAATTTTAATTGTTTCAGGCATTCTCTTTTTAGCGTTAGCAGAAAGTAAATTATCTAAACAAGAGTCAGACAATATTCAAAGTTAAGTTCCAATCATAGTAAGGAAAGTGGGTGATTTTTATACTTAAACACTTACTTTCCTGAACTTTTTTATAAAAATTTATGCCGCTAATGCCTTTAATAAGGTTAAATTAAGCTGATGCTGTTCTTGCTGCCAATTGATAAGGTTATTTGGTGATATAGTAGGTTGTTTATCAAGCGAACTAAGTAAACGTTTAAACCAATTTGATGGCTGCCATATTGATAGTTCCCCCGTAATATCGCTACCGATAATTCTAGATTTAATTGACGAAATGGTATCAAGTAGGTGATAAGTTTGTAATTTACCTTGATCCCAGTTAGTGTGAATCACCTCTTCACTTAATACATCTTTATCAATCGAAACATAAACAGGCTGTGCGCTGTGATATTGTTCCGATAGGAAGTTAGCAATAAGATCATCTGGTGTAGCAAAATGCCGAAAGCTATGCCCTAAGCCTATTTTTTTAGCCCATGCAACATTGACATCTAAACTCCAATAGGTCAACTTTTTATGAAACAGTGGTGCCCATCGGTTTTCCCAAAAATGAGTAATCCCAATATCATGAGAGGTAATGCCAAGCACATGTACATGGCTAACAAAAGGTAAATTCGCCACATAACTTACCCATGATCCACAATGAATACCAAACAAATAACGCATATTGTCTGGGTGATTATCAAAAATCACCACTTGAATTGGATTATCGGCAGAATATTGCTGTGCTAAACGTTCAATAAGCAATAATGAAATATGATGAAAATCACCGCTACCCATTAGTACTGTACCATGACTTTCAGGTAAAAATTGCTGTAACACATTGTTAAATTGGTTAAACGTCTTTTTAGTACAGCCAAAACGAATTGCGTCTTGCCACTGAATAACATCAATTGTATTAGCATGATCGATTTTACCAACACTTTGATCAAAGTTGAGAATAATAGGACATGTCATGCTACTTTCTCCTTGTCACTTTCAAAATGACCAATCAATCTTCGTAATACAGCTCTTAATAATCGATTGCGGATATAAACTAAATGCTTTGTAAAGGTAAATTTTGCACCTAATGAGGCTTTAACTTCAGGATCTGTCCAACCTGCAATATAGTGACTAAAACCTTGTTGCAAAGCATATTCAAGATTAACAAACCAACTGACAAAATAAAGATTGAGTTCTCTTGCCTGTGGATAAACCATGCCGATATATTTATCAACTAACATATTATTAACCACAAAACAAATATTATACCCAACCAATTTATCATCATGAGAATAAGTCACAATATGTGCATTTTGGGTTTTATTTTGTAATAGCTGAGTAAAAAAAGATTTAGTCAATAAATCAAAATGTATTTCGCTTTGCTCATAAACATTAAGATAAAGTTGGTAATACTCATCTATAACCGTTTGCTGATAAAAACAATCATCACCACTATGCAAAATATGAATAGTTAGTTTGTCACGTGCTTTTAGTTTTCGTCTAAAGTTTTTACGTCGACTATACGAAAAACGGGAAAAGACTTCATTTATATCACTAAAATCAATCGGTACCCAAGCCAATGCTTGCCCTTCAACTTCAATAAAACCTTGCGCTTTTAGTGATGAAATAAAGCGCAATGAATAGTCGTTGTCTTTTTCACTCAATAAAGGCGATGAAACAGGAATATCTTTAACAATCAAGAAAGGATATTGTTTAGCATAAGCCGTTTTTAGGTTTTCAGATAATTGATTCTCATCAACTTTATCATTTAATAACGTATATTCAGAAACAGTTGCTCCAACAAAGCAGGTATTGGGTTTTAAGTAGCGTTGCCATTTATGATAAAAAGGCAGCTTCTGAATTTTATGTCTGAAATCATCATCAGCCGTAGTCAAAAGATCAAACTTTGCTGAAAAAACAGGCACACCATCTTCACTAAGCCATGCAGAAAAGTCTTGCGGGGGATGCTCTAGAAAATTGTCTATTAATTCATTGGGTTCTAACTGATTGATGTATTTCATAACGTTCATATGATTGACTGTAACACGCAAGCCCGCCAATAGATATTGGCGGGGATTTAAAATGAATGATTAAAGTTCTTTTTTAGCTCGTGTAATTAATTGATCAAGAAGTTCAATACCTTGATCAATCTCTTGACGAGAAATATGTAACGATGGAGCAAAAGTAATTACATTTTTATAGTAACCACCAATATCAAGTACTAAGCCCATTTTGTTACCTTTCCAATCAAGATCACCTGACATACCAATATCAACCATTTTGTCAACAAGTGCTTTATTGGCTGTAAAACCATCTTCTGTACAGATTTCTGCACGAAGTGCTAAGCCTAAACCATCAACTTCGCCAATCTCCTTGTGTTTCTTCTCAAGTGTTTTTAAGCCTTCAAGGAAGTAAGCCCCACTATCCATAACCATTTTTTCGTAATCAGTTTCAGAAGTCATTTTTAATACTTCAAGACCAACTGCCGTACCTAATGGATTTGATGCAAATGTTGAATGTGTTGAACCAACTGGAAACACCTCAGGATTAATTAATTCTTCACGCGCCCATAAACCACCAAGCGGGTTAAGACCATTAGTTAATGCTTTAGCAAAAACTACAACATCTGGCTTAACATCAAAGTGTTCAATTGACCAGAGTTTACCTGTGCGATAAAAGCCCATTTGGATTTCATCAACGACCAATAAAATACCATACTGATCTAAAACTTTTTTAAGACCTTTAAAGTAATTACGAGGAGGAACAATATAACCACCCGTTGCTTGTAAAGGTTCAGCATAAAATGCAGCGTATTCTGCTTGTCCAACTTTTGGATCCCAAACACCGTGGTATTCGGTTTCAAATAGGCGTGCAAACTCAGCCACTAAATGTTCACCATATTCTTCTGCTGTCATACCTTTAGGACGACGGAATGGATAAGGGAATGGAACAAACATCGCACGATCACCAAAATGACCATAACGACGACGATAACGATAACTTGATGTAATTGAAGAAGCGCCAAGTGTACGACCATGGTATCCGCCTTGGAAAGCAAACATTAGCGATTTACCGCCCGTTGCATTACGTACTACTTTTAACGAATCTTCAATACATTGAGAACCACCAACATTGAAATGTACTCGTCCTTCATAACCAAATCGTTTTTCCATACCTTGGGCAATGGTTTTGGCTAATTCAATTTTTGTAGGATGTAAATATTGACTAGCACATTGTGGTAACGTGTCGATTTGCTTTTTAAGAACATTGTTTAAACGTTCATTAGCATAACCAAAGTTACATGCAGAATACCACATTTGTAAATCAAGGAAAGCTTTACCTTCTTTGTCATACATGTAGCTACCTTCACAACCATCAAAGATTTTTGGCGGTTCAACATAATGCACGGTATCACCAAAAGAGCAATATTTAGCTTCGTCAGCTAACAATGTAGCATCATCAGGACGACTGTTAGTCATTTCTAAAGTTGGTTTACTCATAATTTATCTCACTAATCCATATTCAAACACGATAAAATGTGGCATTATTATTCAAGAAATTTGTTTGTTACAATGTACAGTTAATGTATAGATTTTGTGACGATTAGCTAACCAATTAAATCTGGGTAATTTACTAATAAACATTCACCTTTTAGATAGGCATAAAAAATGAAAAAAATACTTTGTGGGCTGTCTATTTTATCTGTAATCACTTTAGGAACAGCCCAGTTTGCTTTAGCAGAGCCATCTTCTCTCGGTTTAGGCATTGGTTGGGCAAATTCACCTTATAAAAATTATAGCGATAATTATTATCCTATTCCTCATATCGATTATGATAATGAGCTATTTTTTATCGATGATTTATCGGCTGGAGTTTATGCTTATAATGCTGATAACCAAAGTGTCTCAATTGGTGCTCGCTACTTATCTAACGAATTTAAACCACATAATTCAGATAATCACCAATTAAAGCAACTTAATAGCCGTCACTCAACATTGCTAGCAGAAGTAGAATATTCTATTGTGACCAATTGGGGAGGGTTTTCTAGTAGTATCGGCGCCGATGTATTAAACAAAAGTAATAGTATTTTAGTTAATGCCGATTATACTGTCCCTTATATGCAGGATAATTTGGTTATAGCACCGTCTATTGGTATAAACTGGGCTAATAGTAAACATAATGATTATTATTATGGTGTTTCGCATAAAGAATCATCCCGTTCAAAATTACGATACTTTAATGCAGATAATTCATTAACACCTTACGCCGAAATAGCAGCACAATATTCATTAACCCAAAATATAGCGACTTTTGGCGGTATTCATATCGACAAATTAACTGGCGATGCAGCAGATAGTCCTATGGTTGACAATAGCACTATCACTTCAGTTTATATGGGGTTATCTTATAACTTTTAATTAATGTTGATTTATACCCAATAACAAAATGATAACAATAACCTCTTGCCATAATCAGTGGTTGCTGTTTAATGTTTAGGTAAAATAAATTCCCTATCACAAAAAATTCAGGAAATAGAAAAGTATGCTCTGGTTTAAAAATGCCATCATTTATCAACTCAATAACGATACATTACTTAATAAAGAAGCGATTGAAAACGCACTTAAATCACATCCTTTTATACCATGCGGTAATTTAGATACCACAAAAATGGGGTGGGTTTCGCCTTATCATGATAATAATCAAGATGATTTTATTATTGATATGCAAGGACATTTATTATTACGCATCAAAAAAGAGACAAAAATATTGCCCTCTCCTGTAATCAAACAAGCTTTATTAGAAAAAATTGATAAACAAGAACAAGCGCTAAGTAGAAAGTTGACCAAAAACGAAAAAGCCACCTTAAAAGATGAAGTTATGATTGACCTAATGCCAAGGGCTTTTAGTAAATATAACCACTATTGGTTATGGGTAGACACCAATAATAAACGTATTATTGTTGATTGCAGTAGCTTTAAACAAGCCGAAGATATCTTAGCTATTTTACGCAAAGAGCTTGGTTCGCTTGCATTAACACCTTTATCGATTGACAAACCACTCGAACAAATCATGACCACATGGACGAAGGAAAACCTAAATTTTCCACCGTTTTTATTGGGCGATCAAGCCGAGCTTAAAGATCCACTTGAAGGTAATGGCATTATTAGTTGTAAAAATCAAGAAATCACAAGTGAAGAAATGCGAGTTCATTTCGATTCTGGCAAATGGGTCACTAAAATTAAAATTATTGATGAAAGAGGTGTTAGCTTTATTGTTAATAGCGATTTAACCTTTAAACGAATTAAATTTGATTCGATTATTTTGGATGAAAACGAAGATATAGGATCTGATGAGTTTGATAAAAAACTCGAAGCTGACTTTTTTATTATGGCTAATTCATTAGCCAATACCATTAATGACTTTTATATGACGATTAATAAAATAATTTAACAAAACTATTTAAATATTTTTTCATTGCACTATCATTATCTATAGATTTGCCTATTACATGTGCTATACTAGCAACAGATTATGTGCAACATAATTATATAAAAATAAGTAATTGTTATTTTATTTAGTAATTGAAGTAAATTATTAAGCAATAAACAAACAAACTAAACATCGTCTATAACAACATATAAGTTGAGGCAATAAAATGAAAAAAACTACTCTAGCTCTAGCAATCGCAGTTGCAAGTTTAACAGCTACTGCAGCTAATGCAGCATATGATAACAACTCTATTTATGTAGGTGCTAAATTAGGTTGGTCAGAGCTTTATCGTTTAGATGCAAATAAAGTTCGCGGCTTTGATAAAGATGAAGTTGGAATCAGCACTTCAAATCGTAGCAATGTTGCTGGTGGTGCTTTCCTTGGTTTCCAAGCAAATCCTTATTTAGCATTTGAATTAGGTTATGATTGGTTAGGTTCAGCTAAATATAAAAGAACTTGGAAAGATGATAAAACCAATGCAGGCCATAGCAAAGTATCTGCCCAAGGTGTATCTTTAACAGGTAAATTAAGCTACCCTATCGTTGACGGGTTAGATATCTATGGTCGTGCAGGTGGTATGGTCACTATTGCTAAATGGAAAAATAGTGGTGACACAAGAGCGGAATATGGTCGTGGTGGAACAGAAACCGACTTATCTCCTGTTTATGCATTAGGTGTTGACTATCGTTTAAGTGACGATTTATCAACTCGTTTAGAATATCAATATGTTCAACATATTCACACTAAAACTGATGCATCACCAGATGCAGGTACTGTAAGCTTAGGTATTACTTACCGTTTAGCAACATTAGATACACCAGCTCCAGTTGAATTAAAAACTGAAATAAAACGTTATGTATTAAATGAAGACGTATTATTTGCTTATGCAAAAGCTGACTTAAAAGCTGAAGGTCGTCAAGCATTAGATAACTTATTAACAAGCCTTGTTAAAATCAATCCAACTGAAAGCGCTGTAGTGGTAATTGGTCATACTGACCGTATTGGTTCAGATAGCTATAACCAAAAATTATCAGAACAACGTGCTAACACTGTAATGAAATACTTAGTTGCTAAAGGTGTTCCAGCTAACTTAATCAGTGCTCATGGTGTTGGTAAAACACAACCAGTTACTGGTACTAAATGTAATGCACTTCGTGGTGCTGACTTAAAAGCATGTTTAGCTCCAGATCGTCGTGTTGAAATTGAAGTTAAAGCACGTAACGTTCAAGAAGTTCAAGTAACTAGTTCAACAAAATAATCTTTGTTTTTTAGTTATACATTAAGACCCGGTTAAAAACCGGGTTTTTTTATCTTCTTTTTTGTTAACAACTAAATTATATATTGGCTTAGATCTACAAATTATCCACAAAAGAGATTATAATGCTTCTCGGTATTGTTAGTAAGAAAAGTTGAAGGAGTTGCCGTGCCTACCGCAATTTGGCAAGATTGCCTTTCTCAGTTACAAGAAGAAATCCCTACAACGGAATTCAACTTATGGATTCGCCCGTTGCAAGCGGAGATGGTCGATAATAAACTCTATATTTATGCACCAAATAGATTTGTGTTAGATTGGGTAAAAAATAAGTATTTAGCTACGATATCCCAATTACTAAATAAGCTTTTTAATGATGACTCTTTGAAACTATTTCTTGAAGTTGGTTCAACCGTATCTAAAGATAAAAAAACACAAAATAGCCAACGTAAAGCAGACGTTTTACCTGCTTGGCAAACAACAAAAGAAACAAATCACAATCATATCTATCGCTCGGGTATTAATCATAAACACACTTTTAATAGTTTTGTAGAAGGTAAATCAAATCAACTAGGTGTTGCGGCAGCCAAACAAGTGGCCCAAAACCCAGGCAAAGCTTATAACCCTTTATTTTTATATGGTTCTACAGGTTTAGGTAAAACGCATTTATTACACGCAGTTGGCAATCAAATAATGGAAGAAAAGGCCAACGCAAAAGTTGTCTACATGCATTCAGAACGCTTTGTCCAAGATATGGTCAAAGCACTACAAAATAATGCTATTGAAGAGTTCAAAAATTATTATCGCTCTGTTGATGCCTTGCTTATTGATGATATTCAATTTTTTGCCAATAAAGAGCGCTCCCAAGAAGAGTTTTTTCACACATTTAATTCGTTATTAGAAGGCAATCAACAAATTATTTTAACATCAGATCGTTACCCTAAAGAAATTGATGGCGTTGAAGATCGTCTAAAATCCCGTTTTGGTTGGGGATTAACCATTGCAATCGAACCCCCCGAACTTGAAACACGGGTTGCGATTTTAATGAAAAAAGCCGAAGAAAATCATATTAAATTACCTGAAGAAGTCGCTTTTTTTATCGCTAAACGACTACGTTCGAATGTTCGTGAGTTGGAAGGCGCACTTAATCGAGTTATTGCTAACGCTAATTTTACGGGTAAAGCCATTACCATAGATTTTGTTAAAGACGCTTTAAAAGATTTACTGGCTTTACAAGAAAAACTAGTCACTATTGAAAATATACAAAAAACAGTTGCAGAATATTATAAAATTAAAGTATCAGATTTACTTTCTAAACGCCGTTCTCGTTCAGTTGCAAGACCACGACAAGTCGCAATGGCGCTCGCCAAGGAACTGACGAACAAAAGCCTACCTGAAATTGGCGACGGCTTTGGTGGACGAGACCACACCACCGTATTACATGCGTGCAGAAAGATTGCCGAATTAAAAGAAGAAAGCAATGCAATTAAAGAAGATTACTCCAATTTAATTAGAACATTATCAACTTAAAAAGAATCAATACTATGAAATTTATTATAGATCGTGAAAAACTGATAAAACCATTGCAACTTGTCAGCGCCCCACTGAGTAATCGTCCGACGTTACCCATTTTGGGGAATTTATTATTACAAGTTAATGACAACACACTATCAATGACGGGAACGGATCTTGAAATAGAGATGATCTCTCATTTACCCTTAATCGAACCAAGCGAACCTGGCGCAACTACGGTACCGGCAAGAAAGTTTCTTGATATCTGCCGAAACCTACCTAGTGACGCCAAAATTTCGATAAGCGTTGACGATAATCGATTAATGATTCAATCTGGCCGTAGTAAATTTTCTTTAGCAACACTCCCTGCTAACGATTTTCCTAATTTAGAAAATTGGCAAAGTGATGTTGATCTTTCAGTACCACAAAGAACCATAAAACGACTTATTGATGCGGTACAATTTTCAATGGCAAATCAAGATGTCAGATATTATTTAAATGGCATGTTATTTGAAATTGAAGATGGCCTACTAAAAACTGTAGCAACTGATGGACACCGACTAGCGTTATGTGCTCAACCCATTGAGCAAAATACAAAAGCCACCCATGCGGTCATTTTACCAAGAAAAGGCGTACTTGAACTGGCAAAATTGGTTAACGATAACGATGAACTTATCACAATGCAAATTGGTCATAACAACTTACGCGTTAATCTTGGTGATTTCACTTTTACATCAAAACTTATTGACGGTAGATTTCCTGACTATAAACGGGTATTACCTCGCAATCCAGATAAACCACTTGAAGTCTCCTGCGAAGAGCTAAGAAATGCCCTATCACGAGTTGCTATCTTATCTAATGAAAAATTTCGTGGAATTCGACTTCATGCTCATAACAACCAACTAAAAATTACGGCAAACAACCCTGAACAAGAAGAAGCAGAAGAAGTTGTTGATGTAAAATATGAATCATCAGAGCTTGAAATTGGCTTTAATGTTACTTATTTACTCGACATATTAAATACATTGAAATGTGATAGCGTACAACTATTACTCACTGATTCGGTATCAAGTGTACAAATTGAAGATATCAACAATCAATCTGCCACTTATGTTGTTATGCCGATGCGCTTATAATCAAATCTTATTTAATTTTCCGGCTTCGGCCGGGATAATTGACAGTATATGACGCTATCAACCATCAACGTTCATCGTTTTCGTAATATTGATTACGCAGAACTCACTTTATCACCGCATTTCAACTTCATTGTTGGTGATAATGGCAGTGGCAAAACCAGTCTACTTGAAGCCATCTATATGCTTGGACACGGACGAGCATTTAGACATGCCCAATCAAATCGAATAATTCAACATGAACAACCCGAGCTTATATTATTTAGTGAAATAAAAAGTACCAATCAGCAAGTCCATTCAATTGGTCTTGCAAAATCACGAAATAACGAAAATAAAATAAAAATAGACGGAGATGAAGGCTTTCGATTGGCCGATTTAGCCAAATTATTACCGATACAATTAATAACCCCTGAGGGGTTTGATTTATTAAGTGGTGGTCCCAAATATCGCCGTGCATTTATCGATTGGGGATGTTTTCATCATCACCCTGAATTTGTTCATTTATGGAACAATTTAAAACGTCTATTTAAACAACGTAATGCACTCCTAAAACAAGCTCATAGTTATAATCAATTATTACCTTGGGACAAAGAGATCGCCCCAATTGCCGAAAAAATCAGCCAAATTAGAACCGACTACTTACAACATATTTTTCCTGAAATTATTCAGACTTGCCGTGATTTTTTACCTGAATATCAACTTAATTGCCAATATTATCAAGGTTGGGAGCATGGAATTAATTACTCCGAACAGCTACAAAAACAGTACGATCGCGATAAGCTGCTTAATTACACCACTTTGGGGCCACATAAAGCAGATATAAAATTACGTATCGATAATATCCCTGTTGAAGATCTTTTATCCCGAGGTCAACTAAAACTAATGATGTGTGCTTTACGGTTATCTCAAGGTGAATATTATTCAAAACAACACTCACAATCTTGTATTTACTTGATTGATGATTTTGCTTCAGAACTAGATCACAATAAACGTGATTTGCTAGCAAAACGACTAAAATTAGCAAATTCTCAAGTATTTATTACCGCAGTTAGTCAAGATCAAATTAGCCATATGATCGATGAAAATGATAAGATTTTTCACATAAAATCTGGTATAATTTTGTAAATATACAGAATGATATAAACAATCAATTAAGTCGAGAAATCCATGTCTAATTCTTATGATTCTTCTAGCATTAAAGTACTCAAAGGGCTTGATGCAGTCCGTAAACGTCCAGGTATGTATATTGGAGATACCGATGATGGAACAGGACTTCACCATATGGTTTTCGAAGTGGTCGATAATGCCATTGATGAAGCATTAGCTGGTTATTGCCACCATATTGAAGTAACCATTCACCCTGATAACTCAGTTTCTGTACGTGATGATGGTCGCGGAATTCCAACCGGTATTCACGAAGAAGAAGGTATTTCAGCGGCAGAGGTTATCATGACCGTATTACATGCGGGTGGTAAATTCGATGACAACTCATATAAAGTTTCTGGTGGCTTGCATGGCGTTGGGGTTTCAGTTGTTAATGCCTTATCAGATAAATTAGAACTCATCATTTATCGTGATGGCAAAATTCACCAACAAATTTACAACTTAGGAGTACCACAAGCACCACTTAACATCATTGGTGAAACCACAGAATCAGGCACATACGTTCGCTTTTGGCCAAGTCCTGACACATTTACTAATATTGAATTTGTTTACGAAATACTTGCTAAACGACTTCGTGAACTCTCTTTCCTCAACTCAGGAGTATCAATCAAGTTACTTGATGAACGCACAGGAAAAAGTGAGCATTATCATTATGAAGGTGGAATTCAAGCTTTTGTTGAATATCTTAATAAAAACAAAAATCCAATTCATCCTAAAATTTTTTACTTCAGCACCGAAAAAGACGATATTGGTGTCGAAGTAGCATTACAGTGGAACGATGGTTATCAAGAAAATATCTATTGCTTTACTAACAACATACCTCAGCGCGATGGTGGAACACATTTAGCTGGTTTTCGCGGTGCTATGACTCGCACATTAAACAATTACATGGAAGCTGAAGGATACAGCAAAAAGGCCAAAATTAGTGCTACTGGTGACGATGCCCGTGAAGGTTTAATTGCGGTTGTATCAGTCAAAGTCCCAGATCCTAAATTCTCGTCACAAACCAAAGACAAATTAGTCTCATCAGAAGTCAAATCAGCCGTTGAATCTGTTATGGGCGAAAAATTAACCGAATACCTACTTGAAAATCCATCTGATGCAAAAATTGTAGTCGGCAAAATTATCGACGCAGCCAGAGCACGTGAAGCGGCACGCAAAGCGCGCGAAATGACACGACGCAAAGGTGCATTAGACTTAGGTGGCTTGCCAGGTAAACTCGCTGACTGCCAAGAAAAAGATCCCGCACTATCCGAACTTTACTTAGTGGAAGGGGACTCTGCTGGAGGCTCAGCAAAACAAGGGCGCAACCGCAAAAACCAAGCGATATTGCCACTAAAAGGTAAAATCCTTAATGTTGAAAAAGCCCGCTTTGACAAAATGCTCTCATCACAAGAAGTCGGAACATTAATTACGGCTCTTGGTTGTGGAATTGGTCGTGACGAATATAACCCAGACAAAATGCGCTACCATAGCATCATCATCATGACCGATGCCGATGTCGATGGTTCGCACATTCGTACCTTATTATTAACATTCTTTTATCGCCAAATGCCCGAAATTATCGAACGTGGCTATGTTTATATTGCCCAACCGCCTTTATACAAAGTCAAAAAAGGCAAGCAAGAACAATACATTAAAGATGATGATGCCATGACGCAATTCCAAATCGCCCTAGCGCTTGAAGATGCCTCGTTACACGTTAACGACCATGCTCCTGCACTTGCTGGTGAGGCATTAGAACGACTGATTGCAGAATATCAAAAAGTTGAAAAACTTATCACTAAAATGGAGCGTCGCTACCCGAAAGCATTGCTTTGTGAATTGGTTTATCATGATGTCTTAAACGAAAGTATTTTACAAAATCAACAACAAGCTGAAAGTTGGGCAAAAACACTTGTTGAAAAACTAACAAACAAAGAACAACATGGCAGCAGTTACCACTATGCAACTGACTACAGCGAAAAGACCCAGCTACACCAACCTGTAATAAAAATCAAAACGCATGGCATTGACACTAATTACACGCTGGATCAAGCGTTTATTCACAGCAACGAATACCGCAACATATGCCACCTTGGTGCACAGCTTAAAGACTTACTAGAAGACAGCGCATTTATTCAACGTGGTGAACGCAAACAGCCAGTTAGCTCTTTTGACGAAGCTGTCGATTGGTTAATTAAAGAGTCTCGCCGAGGCTTGACGATCCAACGCTATAAAGGTCTTGGTGAAATGAATCCAGAACAATTATGGGAAACAACAATGGATCCGACTAGCCGTCGTATGTTACAAGTCACTATAAAAGATGCCATTGAAGCGGATCAATTATTTACCACATTAATGGGCGATGAAGTTGAACCACGCCGACTATTTATTGAAGAAAACGCCCTTAAAGCGGCAAATTTAGATTTCTAAATGTTACAGTGATAAAAAAATAAAAAGCCAGACACCATGTCTGGTTTTTTATTGGGAATAAGGATTGTGGCGGAGTTGATTTTCGTAAAAAAACACTTAAAAAACTTAAATAAAATCAATAACTTTCCTGACTGTTTTTTGATAAAAAATAATCCTTTTTTAGGAAGAATGAAATGTTTTTATTGTTTTTAAACATTCCGAATGTTCAAATTTGTAAACCACAAAGCCAATTAATGCACCAAATAAAAGGATTTGGCGCGTTTGCTTTTTTATTGGCATGTTGGTCTGTTGATTTTTAAACTTGATACTGCTTTGTTCATCTGTTTTATCATATCTTTAGGGCTTTGGGCTATGTAAACCTTGCCACCTGTGGCGTTAGCAATGCAATCAATTTTATGTTCACCAGCAATATCAACAATATTAATTTTTAACCGTGGCTTTTGTGACGCTATGTAATTAGCTAGTGTACAGATATTATTTTTTGAACAGTTATCTTCACCATCGCTGATTATGAGAATATAATCATCACGTTTTACACCATCAAGCATTTGACTAGCCTTTTGCAAACCGCTGTATAAAGGCGTTCCACCACCACCTGCCGCTGTTGGTGTTAGTCGTTTTATTTTTCGTTTTAGCGTTCCTCGATTTGTATAATTATAAAATGGCGAAACATCTGCCGCTGGACAACTTGTTAAGGTGACAAGCGAAATATCGATATTTTGTTGTATTTTATCAATACTCGAGGTTGCCACGTTCTTACTACTTGATAAACGAGTTGGTAAACGTGTCATGCGTTTTTCATAAGCAATTCTGTCTTGTTCTGACATATTCCGACCATAACCATAGGACATATATTGGAAGTATTTTTCAACCTCTTGTGGGGATTCATTTAAGGTCACGGTCATCGATAATGAGTTATCAAACACCATAACCATTTTAGAAGGATTAGAATCTTTTTTCATCTCTTCTTTGGTTATGCAGTTAGGCGGATTTTTTACCTTCGGTACAGGTGCTGGCGTTGGTGCTGGTTCAGATTTTGCAATAGGCTCAGGCACCACAGTTGGCTCAGGCTCTTGTGGTTTTGTTGCAGGAACTGGCACAGGTTCAGGCTGTTTTTCTTCAACAGGTGCCGAAATGACAGGCGTCGATACTGGCTCAGCAGGCACAATTTTAGGTTTTGCAAGTGGGCAAAATAAGTACCAGAGTAAGCCAAGCAGTCCAACTAAAAATAAGGCTAAAAGTAAAAAATGCCACCAACGCCAAAATGGTGTTGGCGCAACAATTGGTGCAGGTTCAGGTTGCACATCCTCTTGAAAGATATTAACAATGACAGGTTCATCATTGATGACATAAATTAAGTTGCTTGAGCTTTTAATTTTAGGAAGCCACATTGAAACTAAATTTTGCTCTTCGTTACTTAGTGGCATAAGGTTTATTGCTGTTTCAATGTCATTAAGGCGAGTTTGTAATGTTTGGATAATCTCGCCTTTTTGCGACTGGTTGACAATGTTATCAAGTAAAAGCGGTTGCCCTTCAAGATCAGTATACCAACCTACATATTGCTGATTATCAATTAGCTTTGGTGTGGCTAAAATTGAGAAAGTACGTTCAGTTAAATGTGGTTTTAATAATAAAAGTAAGGAATGATATTGTTCTAACTGAGAAATGATATCTGGATTATTGGAATCGAAGGCTATCCTTGTTATTCGTTGCATGGTCTTTTTATTCCTTATACTGTATTATTTTGACGATTAAAAACATCTCTTATTACCATTTTTTATATAAATGGCGATAAATTAGATATTTGCTTGTGGCAAATTATTTAAAAGCCATTATTCGCATATTGGTTTGCTAATCTTCATCGTTGAAAGGGCATTATTCATTTGTTCAACAATAGCAGTTGGGCTTTGAGCTATATAGACTTTACCGCCTGTTTTTTCAGCAACACAGTCAATTTTGTGTTGCCCTGCAATATCGACAATATTTATTTTGAGGCGTGGCTGTTGGGTGGCAATTTTGTTTGCTAAGGTGCAAATGTTGGCTTTGGTACAGTTATCTTCGCCGTCGCTAATGACTAAAATGTAATCATCACGATTGACGCCGTCAAGCATTTTGCTGGCTTGTTTTATACCATTATATAAAGGCGTTGCACTGTTGTACTCTAATGGTTTTAAACTGTTAATTTTGTTTTTTAATTTATCTCTATTTTCATAACTATAAAACGATGTCTTGTGTGCCGCAGGGCAAGACGTGAGTGTTACTAAGGCGATGTTGACTTCTGGTTGTATTTTATCAATGGCCGATAACGCGACTTTTTTACTGCTTGATAAGCGGTTAGGTAAACGAGTCATGCGCTTTTCATAGGCATCAGCTTGTTTTTGTGTCATTGAATAAAAGTTGGCATTCAAGAATTTTTTTATCGCCGCTTGGGATTCCATTAAAGTGATCGTCATGGATGCAGAGTTGTCAAATACCATAACCATTTTGGAATAATCGGTTATATTGGCGATCTCTTCACGCGTAATACACTGTTTAGTGGTGTTTTCCAGTATTGTTGATTCAGGTTCTAATTTTACCGTAGGATCGTTTTTTGTCGGCGGTACAATAGGTTCTGCAACAGTTGACTCAGGCGTAGTTTGTTCAACAGGCTGAGTGATGACAGGTTTTACATCAGGAACAACCGTTTTTGGTTTTGCAAATGGGCAAAATAGATACCAAAGTAAGCCCAATAGCCCTATTAAGAATAAAGCTAACAATAAAAAGTGCCACCAGCGCCAAAATGATGTTGGTATAATGGCAGGAACTGGCGTGGTAACAGGCAATACAGGATCTTCAAAAGTATTAACAATAACGGGATCATCATTAATGACATAAATAGGGTTACCTAAACTTTTTAGCCTAGATAACCATGATGAAATAAGTGCTTGCTGTTGATCAGTAATAGGAATTAATTTAACCGCTTGTTCAATATCGTTGAGCCGATTTTGTAGTTTTTTTACAACTTTATTTTTATGTGATTCATTATTGATATCACTCAATAAAATAGGTTGCCCTTCTAAATCAGTGTGCCAAGCAATATATTGATTATCATCAATTAATCTTGGTATAGCTAAAATTGAAAACGTACGCTCAGTTAAATGCGGCTTTAGCAATGCTAACAAAGTATGATATTGATCTAATAAAGACTTTTTTTCGGTATTATTATGATCAAATATAATTCTTGTTATTCGTTGCATTGCCAATGCTTTTCCTTTTACTTAGGTGCTTATTTAACTTTTGTTTCTGTTTGTCTTTTAGCTTTTATTAAATAAGCAAATATAGTTATATATTAAGTGCTTTTTGTAATTGTTGAAGCTTCTTATTTAACTTGTCTAACTCAACTTGTTTTTCAAGCTCCGAACGACTTGAACTGTTCACTTTTTTAAGTTGTTGCTCAATATCAGCTACTTGAGCTTGTAGATCATTACGACCTTTAGCTTTTTGTTTAATTTCGTTAGTGAGTTTAGTTAAATCAGTTTTCAGTTTTTGTTGTTGTGCTTGTTTTTGTTTAATACTTAATGCACTATCATTTTTTTGTTTTTCAATAGCGGCATAAATTTCTTTAAACTGCTGATTGGCTCTTTTTTCATTTTCAAGAATTTGTTGTTTATGATCAACACGAGCTTGGTAATTACCTGAATAATTACAACTAATTTTATCCATAATACCAATATCTGTATTTTTTGGATCGCACTGTTCGAGTGTTGTTGAACAACCCGCTAAAAAAACAAGTGGGCTGAGTAATAAAAGATATCTTTTTTTCATAATTAGCTAACCTTAACTGCTGAACGTTGTTTTGTAACAAGAGTAATTTGATTTTCAAGTACTGCAATTTGTTTATGTAATTGATTTATTTGTTGGTCAAGTTTTGATACTCTAACACCTGATTGTTGTTCTTGAGATGATATTGAAATCCAATCATTTTCAACTTTCTTCATGCTTTGTAGCTTATCCGTCAAATAGGCAATATTGGCATCAATTTGTGCCAAATCGGTTTGGGCTTGTTTTTTATTCAATGTGTCTTTTTTGATTTGATTATTTAATACCTTCAGTGTTGCTAGATTCTTATCTAATACAGCTTTAGCTGTTTCGGTCACTGCTTGTACTTCGTAGGTGTTTCTTTGAATATCTTGGATATAAACATCAAGACGTGTTTCGGCATCGGCATACTCGGCACGTTTAGAATCAAGATAATAGTTTGCGCCCATCAACACACCACAACCAACCGCAGCTGACGCAAGACACACCCCAGTTTTTCCACCGGCTAACATACAACCAATACCACCTAAACCAGCACCAATAGCACAAGATTGCCATGCTGACTTGCTGAAAAATTTAGCAGAATTACTTTTAGTTAATGCTGGATCGACGTTTCTAGAGCTTGCGCCCCCAGCACCCTGACAGCCAGTTAAAACCAACGATAAACATAAAGCAAGGGTTACTATAATCTTATTCATCATTTCTTTCCTTTTATTTCATTACATGTTTGTAGCCAAGCTGTTCGTTCGATTTTTCCTGATTCCACATATTGATTAATATGTTTGAAATAAAGTTTTAGGTAATCGCTCATATTAGCTTTGCCACTGTTTTCTAGAATAAATTGTGTTGATTTAGCTTGATCATTAATTGTATTTTTTTCGTAATTTGATGCGGTGTTAACAATGGTATCGGAATAATATTTTAATATAAAATCCCGTGCACTTTTAGACTCATCAACCACGTGTTTCAAATTATCTAGCTTCACTTTTGAACACATGTTATCGTCATCTAGTGTGTCTGTTTCTTCTAGCTCACACACATCATTAACCATTGTTTTATATAAGTTGTCATTATATTCAAACTTGCTATTTAAATCTGAAACATTAGCACACAAAAATGCGCCTAATTGTAATGCTGATTGTATGGAGCGATCGCGTTGTTCGTCACGCGCTTGGTTAGCGCTACGTAAAAGTGTATTGAGTTGATTTAACTCTTTTTTGGTTTTTTCATCTTCAACTTGTTTGGTGATTTTTTCAAGTTCACCAACAACATTGCTACTTTTTGTGCTGTCTGTTTCGTTGCCTAATGCACTCCACTCTTTGTCCAGTTCCTTGATTTTGTCATTAGAATTTATAACTTCTGTGGTGTAAATTAAACGAAATCCAACATCTTTACTTTTATAAGCACCTTTATCATCATAAAAAGGCTTTTCAGTACGAAAGGCACTGCTGGTTGAGGATTCAGGCGTTAAATAACTCCCCCCTCGAACAATCATGCCACCTTGTTGACCATGATAGCGATCAAGTTTATTCATTCTAAATGAGTCAAACATCATTTCACTAGCGTTACCTAAAATATCATAAAGGTCTAGTGGATTTGGTTCTAATCTTCCAATAAGCTGTAATTTACCATTGGCTGACTTAGCGCCAGAAAACCACGCATAGCTTTCAAGATTACCCGTCATAGGGAATCGCAATTCACGGAACTCCGATTCAGTTACTTTTGCCCCACCTCGTGCTGCATATTCCCATTCCGTATTATTAGGTAAACGAATATATCCTTTAGGAATGGAATTTGATTTTATTTTTGCCTTATTTTCAATTAACCAACGGTTATATTTATCAGTAAATGCAATAGCATCAAACCAACTAATATCAGTTACAGGAAAAGAAAGATTTAATTTAGCTGTCGGGCAAGTGTCATTCATGACCGCTTGGTATTGCAGTGCAGTAATTTCATATTTACCTATTAGGTAATACCTTTCATTTCCCGAATCAGAAAAGCTACCAGAAATATAATTTGGCGTTGCATATTCGGCAAAACCAAGCTCTTTTTGGTTACTACCTAAAATAATTTTGACATCATCAAGTGGCTTATTAGTCGGCGTGAAGACCTTTTTCATTACTAAACTGCCATCACACGGCATAGGTAAAATAACGTCATCTTGTGCTGGTTTTGGGTTATAAAATTTACTATCCCATGGTTCTGCAAAACCTAACGATGGATTTAAGCAGATCGCTACCAATCCCAAATATGCTAATTGAATATAATTACGCTTCACGCAAGCTTTCTGCTGGTTGGATCTTAGTAGCACGTCGACCTCCTATGGCTACAACTAGCGCCGAAATAAATAGGGTGAGCATAAATGCAGTAATAAAATGATAAAATTGTAATCGACTTACAATGGGTTGTGAAACTAAATTTTTACCTAAAATTGTATTAAACGCATAATTTCCTAATAAAAATAACGCAAAAGAGACAAAAAATGCCAAGCAACTTAATATAACCGCTTGGTTGACTAGATAAAGCATAATTTCTTTAGATTGAAAACCAATTAGTCGCATAAAAGCAATATCCTTGCGCTTACGTTCAATATTGGATAAAAATGAGCCAGAAAATGATAAAATACAGCCCACCCCTGCGGTAATCGCAATAACGCTAAAAATAAAATTAAGTACACGATCGATTGCTTTTACGTTTTCAATCGCTTTAGACTGCGTTCGGGTTTCGATGTGTTTTTCTCGCAATTTAAAGGCTAATGGCGCAACATTATCCAATTCGTTGGCATAAATACGAGCACGAGCAAATGATGTGTGGTTAGGTGGATTTAGTTGTCCTGTCGAGGTAGGAAAGATGTCACTTTGGTAACCGTCGTAGAAATCCTCCATCGCGATAAGTAAATCTAAAGAAACAAAAGCTGCCACACGGCTATAGCGCGTTTCAGGGATGATACCAACAACATCTAATTCGGTGATACCTTTTTCGAGCTTTCCATCAAGCTGCCTAGTAATTGCCATTTTTATATGGCTGCCAATGGTAGCTTGCATTTTTTCTGCCGATAGTGAACTTAATAAGATCTGCTTTTTAGTCAGTAATGGCAAGGTGTCTGTTATTGGATCCCCTTTCGCCGTGGGGATGATTTCGGCATTATTGACAAAATGGCTAGCGTCTTTAATTAAGTCTGCTTGCGTGTTTAATGAGCGAGTAAGTGGAATCATAAAAGCGGTTTCAGGTTGTTTTTTTATCCAATTAAACATTTCGTCATTAAGTTGTAAATTACCGATAACTTTGACTTCTAAATTTTGTGGATCATTAACTAATTGCTCTCGAAGTTGCGAAACGATGCCATATTTTAAGCTAAATAGTAATAATAATGGTGTAATCACTGAGATCACTGAGGCAATAATACAAAATGAAACTTTTCTGTCATACCATAAGTCAGCTAAAGATAAGCGAGTGATAAGTAACCATTTTGATAGTGCTTTAGTCATCCTTTACACCTTATCTTGTTGTGGTAAAAATTCTGATGATTGTGGTGAAGTTAGCTTAGCAGATAAAGTAAATAAGCCTTTATTAGCTATACGTTGCCAGTCATGGGTGACTATCATCGCTGCAATATTATCTTGCTTGGCTTGTTCAATTATTAAATCAAACAATAAATTCGCATTATAAGGATCCAATGCCGAAGTTGGTTCATCGGCAAGTAATAATGCAGGTTTATGAATAATCGAGCGGATAAAAGAAGCTCGCTGCCTTTCACCAATTGATAGCTGTTTGGGGTATTTATTGATTAAATGCGCTATATTAAGTTTCTGCACTAAATAATCAAACCGATTGTTATCGACTTTTTTTTGTAATAACTTTAATGATAATAAAATGTTGTCACGAACGGTCAAAAATGGCAATAATCCACCTGTTTGTAGCATGAAACCTAAATATTGGGCTCGAATATTAGCCAATTGGTCGATTTTATTTTGTTGAATTAGCATTGCAATATCAATATCACAATGCTCTACCGTAATGTTATAGCTACCAATTTTATCTGGTTTTAAAATCAGCCCTATCATTTCAAGCAAGGTGCTTTTACCTGCACCGCTATCGCCTTGAATAACAACCACTTCACCCGTTTTTACAGTTAACTTTGGCAGGCAAACACTAAAAAAGGATTTGCCTGTTGAGCGCGAAATAGTAAGTTGATTGATAGTTAACATGTTTTCTAACAACATAACTTTATGGCAACATTTCTAATGGGATAGGATACACGTTTTCACGAGGATCACTACCTTCGGCCAACGAAATCCAACGGTCAACATCAGCATTACATTTTTGGTAATAACGAATTTTACTGTTTAAATTACGGATGAACTTTTCTTGCTCAAGCCCACTCATACTTTTCCATGTATCCTGATCAAGTCCCGTTACATCGCTTTTATATGGGATATTATCTAAATATTCACCAAGCAAACCTAAATCAGCAATTTTTGTGACAGAGTCTGATTTTAATTTACTTGGGTCTTGCCCCATCGCAGCGGCAACAGAACGAAGTTGTGAAAACATATCATCGGCAGAAATCAATCCATCATTAGCTGCATTAGCTATCTTACTAACGATATCGCTTAGATCACTTAATTGAGACTTAGTTAATAAAATGCGCGGTTCAGCCGTTGGTATAGTAGGTTTGACAAAATCTTTATCAGCAATCCAAGCTTTAAAAACTGACGGTGCTTTAGTACCGTTAACATCACCCAAATAGGCAAGCTGCATTGCTTTACCTAGTAGTAATGCATCTTTCAACATGTCTGTATCACTATCTTTTGCATTAAGCGCATTACCAACAGACGCTTCGCCTTGATAAGCAAGTTTAACTTGCTCAGATAGTGCTTTTGCCAATGAATCCACTTTTCGACCAAATTCATTCACATCACCTGCGTTAACAGGGTAATAAAGTGATTTGTGAATAAAATCGTTATAAGTGAGATCTGAATATTGTGTTGCTGCAATTTGGTGATCTTTACCACCACTTGGCGTTTTTAGATGTAACGCATAAATGGCGACACCTTTATGCTGAGCTTCAAGTCTCAACTGAGCAGCATCCATACCTGTACTTGATAACTTATCATCTCCTGGAATGGCACTAGCATCAGTAATTAAAATCATATAACGAGCCCCAAAGCTATTCCAATTAATGTCATTTAATGCTTGAGCGACACCCGCATAAGAGTCTTCGGCAAAATACGATGTAGAAACAGAAGCTTGTTTAAGCGAAGCACTTAGTTTTTTGAAATCTTCTTTATCTTTGACTTTGTTGGGATCAGCAAAAACTTTAGTGACAAATTCAAGTTTATCCGATGCTTTTAAGCTAGAACGGAATGAAATCAATCCAAATTTAACTTGCCCTTGTAAGTTTTCTTTTTCTATATGCTGATAAACACGCTCTACCGCCTCTTTAGTTCTTGAAATATAAGGATCCATAGAGATAGTCGAGTCGATAACAAACACAATGGCAGCTTTAAATGGGACAACTTGATTAGTACTGTCATCTGTCGTTTGGTTTGTGGTTGATTTTGTGTTGTTTTTTATTAAAGCATCTTGTTTGCTTACTGAGGCAATTTCTAACACACGTTCATAAAATCCTTGCCCATTCATGACTTCTTCACCTTGCAAAATAGGCAACAAATAGAAGTTACTTTTAAAATCAACAAACTCTTTAGGCTCTTGAGCAACCACCTCTACCACTGGTTTATTAACTTTTAAGGCATCACGAATCGGTTTTAATAAGGCTTCGGGTTTATCTGTATCAACTATCTTGGTTAATGCGGTTTTATCTTTGAAAAATAATAAAGGATCACGATCAACGGGGTTGGTAAACACTAATGTCATTTGCATATTCCAAGCAATTGCACACGAGTTGTTAATCCAACCTATTGTTTTACCATAAGAGTCTGGACCTACTTTAAGCCACTCTTGATTATTATTATTTTTGCGCTCATAAACATAATAACGTGAAAAAGCAGGAACTGATTTACCCTTAGAATCGGTGATATTAGTTTTTAATTCACATGTTGGTGTACTTAATACACGTTGATATAAGGTTGTTTTACCTGCTTGTTTTAGTGGCTCGATAGCAAACCCCATCAAAGGCAAACATGTTAGACTTATCAACGAAATGAGTTTTGAGACAGCTAGTTTATTCATTCTTGCTCCTCACTAATTTTGTAATTGTGTTAAACGATCTTTAACAAAGGCATTATTGGGATCTTTGGTTAACGATGTTTCATACCAATAAATAGCGGTTTCTTTATCTACTTTAAAACAGTTATTGGCTTTATAAAATTTGTCGTCATACTCTTTTGCATAGAGTTCAGCAATTTTAGCATCTGTTTGTGCCTGATTTGCATATAATCGCTGAGCAATGTTGCATTTTTCTGCTTTTTTAGCTTCCATGATAACTTGAATAATTTCGTCTGATTTGGGTTTGGTTTGTAGGCATTGTTGAATAAAAGTTAAGTCATCGGTATTCGCATTAATGACACTACATTGTCCATTAGTTTGTACTAATGGGATTTGCGGTGATTGATTTTTGAAAAATAAAAAATACCACACAGCAATACCCAATCCAATTAACATCATCAACGCAATCACAATCGCCAAAATTAACCCAAGACGGCTTTTGGGTTTAACGACTTCTTCTGTTTCTATAGCTTTAGGTTCAGGGGCTGTGTTGTTTTCGATAGGTTCATCTAATGTCGCGGGTTCAGCATCAAGGTTAGGTTCTTCAATTAATGGTGAGATCTCTTGAACCTCTGGCTCAATTATAGGTTCTGCTTGTTGAACATTTGGTTGGGCTGTTTGTGTACTTAATGCGATGGAAGGAAGCACATCAGCAGCAATACTGACAACACCACCATCAACATAACTTAGATTTTGCTTATCACGAATTTGTATAAGAAATCGGAGCTGACTTTCTTGTGTCACTAAAGAATCAACCAACCATTCACCAACATGCCCCGTTAATTGTTCATTTTCAACTAACATGTTTTCGATGGTGTGCCAACTTTTTTCAGGCCCCCATTGATTAATACCAGATAAATAATAACCATCTTGATTACGTTGTATAAGTATATCAATATCGGAACTACCGCTCCATTTTTGAGCTAAAAACTTCGCAATACCGGGTTTATAACTACTTAATTCAATTCTTAATGCCATGATATCCTCTATTTTTATACTCAAATATGTGAGTATCTTTCATGCAATCTATTACTATTAAGCAGGGGTTTCATTTATACCAATATACCAAACGGCTTTCCTGCTATGTTTTCTTGTTTAGTGACGCTATTTTTAATTAATCCGCGATTGTTTGAAAGAAGCCAGAATCTCGCCTAATCGGCTATTTTGTTCTTGGCTAATTTCTCGCCCTGCATGATGTCCAACATTTTCTTGCGCCAATGTTGCAAACGCAATAAACCAATCAAATATCGCATACTGAGAATAATTTTTAGTGTGATCGTTCAGTTTTGGTAATGAATGCGATGATTGGGCATTAAATTCACTTAATGGTGAAGAAAATATCGGCTTACCTTGATTAACTCGACTCATTGGTATATCACCCGCTTGTCCTTCAATAAAACCAAGCCAAGCAATAAAGTCTGTTAGTAAAGTATGAATGGTACTGAGTTGTCTAGACTCAAGATCATCACGTTTACTCCCTATATTTTCATTATTTAAAATATGCTTAGTTAAATTTTCTTCCAATTTCATTCGATTTGCAGCAGTAATAATCTCTTCTATAATAAAAGAAAGTGACTTTTGATTGATGCCAAAAAATTGCAAAATATGCTTATCTAACACAATATTTCTTAAATGCTCTAGCCATGCCGAAAAGACCGTTGTTGCAAATTTTGATTCTGTCTGTAATACGTCTGTTGATTTAGTCGTTAGCGATGAACTTGAATCAGAAAACAATTCAAAATCAGCATTTAAACCAAAATCATTTGATAAATTATCTAATAAATTATCATTGCCATCTTGAGCTGTTTCATTATCGATAGAGCTAGAATGGTAAAGAGCTCTAATGGTTTGGTCTGGTAATTCAAGAGTTTTGAGTAACTCTCCTAACAATAAGGCTTTACTCTGTAACTCTTTAACAACATCTGCAATGACTTGTTTTTTCTTAGCTAGCGCCTCATCATTATCCGCTTGATACCAAGTATCAAATCGCATATTGATGATATACTCAATTTTTTCGTTAAGTTGTTCAACAATTCGTTGTTGTTTAACTTCTGTGATAGCAACTTGTTCTAGGTATTGGCTAATTCGTCCGATACCTCCATCATTCAGTTTTAACATGGCATTCCATGCATCTTCCGGCTGGGAAACATATTCATTGATATCGCTGTTTTGAACAAATGTATTTCTTAATACATCCATTTTTGCTTGATAATTTTCATTATAAGCCAGTTCTTGACTAGTGCTTGGATCAACATTTAAAAATGGCACATCAAATCCAGGTTTACGGACTAAAAAGACATTATTAAATTTATGATCGTTTGACCAGTTACTTAACCAATCATAACTACCAAATCGTTCTAAAATTGTTTGCTGTAATAACCCACCTTTACCCCAGCTATTTTTAAGATTATCTTCAGATAGCGTTAACGATGTACCAATGCGTTTATCAAACATGGTAATTGCCCACAATAACCCTGCTTTTTTAGTGGCTCTTTTTTCAGCCGTTTCGCCTTGTGTTTTATCGATCCAGCGTTCAAGTACAGGACCTACATCATTAACATCAGATTGTTTATCTGATGGTGTACAGACAACAAGTACGTTCATTTCTTGGCTATCAGTGTATTTTTCAAATAGATAAGCAACTTTACCACGTAATAAAAGTTGAGCAATTGGGTTACCTTCTTTAACATCTGAAATCGATATCAAATTTAAACGCCCTCGATATCCAGGAAAATCAAGTAAATCCACATTTTCAAACGTTGGTACTCTAGTTTTATTGACTAATGGAAAGATTAATTCAGCAGTTAAAAAAGCAAGTTGTGCTAAAGAGATTGCAACGGGTTCGCCATTTAATGGTGTTATGGTGACTGATGAATCTTTGTCGGTATTCAATCGTTCAAGAATATCAACATTCATAATGCTATCGATTTGTGACTTAGTACCATTATTATCTTTGATTAAGACAGAAAGTGGTGCGTATACTGTTTCAGCATAACCTAAATTTGATAAAGTTGACGCTAATTGAGTATAAATATTGGTGAGTTCAGCAATTCCACCCCATAAAACCGAAAACAGCTCACCTCTATCAGCTGTTGTTAGATAAGGCAGAAGGTGAATGGTTTTATCCCAATAACCGCCTTTTAATTCTTCAAGCGAATTGCCAAAGTTTTCAGATAAATAATCGTACAGGTCAACAATGTCATCTTTACTAACACCACCAACATAGTGAGCTTGTTTTTTATTTTCTAAACGTTGGATCAACTGGTTTAACTGTGAAAAGTCGACTTTATTGGAGACTTTCTGCTGATCGAAATCTTTAAAATAAGCATTAATTAAGATTTTAACGATTTCAATCTCGTTAAACAATTTTAACTCTAACGGATAATTTGGAATACCACCTTTAGCAATGCGACTAAAACGTGTCACCAGTCCTGTCGCTTCTTTACCACTGCCGACTGGATTAACATGGTCAATAAAATCTAATACTTCGTTATCGACAACTGTTTCTAGTTTACCGTTTTCGCCTGCAGCAAGTGCTGAAATAAGGTAAGATTTACCCGCTTGTGATAAACCAAAAAAACCAACCGCAACAGATTTAGTTGATACATCGCCCAATCGTTTTGCACTGTTTCGTAAACGGCGTAAATCTAAAATTAAATTATCCGCTTCACTATCTAAACGTTTAGATGAATGGCGTGTTTGATTCACCCAATCAATGGCCTCTGCGGATGCTTGATAGACCTGATCCCAAGATTTAGGTAGTTGTTCGTTTAAGTTTTTCATCGTTTTATCATTCCACTATCAAGCCAATATTGCGTGCTAATTAAACCAGAGTTAACCATGGTATTTAAGCTTAGTTTAATATCCTGATTCTTATTACAAGCTCGCCCATCCGAGGCTTTTACATCTTTAATATAAAAATTTTCAACCGTTTTTTGTTTATTTTTAATACCTAATGTGACCTCTAAAATCACACCGTCAGCACTTAATCGCTTAGCTACTTCACTGCTTTCAATAGTTAAAATATAGATAGGTGATGCAGGCCAACGCTCGACCTCTAGCTGTCTAAATCCTAGCCTTGTCGTCCCCCTAATTTCGAACGAATGCTCAGGAAAGTCATAATCAGGATTATCCAGATCAATATCTTGATAATAGACATTTTCTTTTTTAATCATATTAAGATTATCTAAAAGTCCAATGTACTTAACGGTTGAATATAAATCTATATTTGAGGATCTAAAATAGAAATTATGTAACCGTAAATTTTTGCTTAAAAAGCACAACATTGCCCCTACTGCTGCGGTTGTTTTAGGATCATCAATGCGTTCTTGCTTATGGAAAGGATACCAGCCACCAGTATAATAACCATGCAATGGCAAAATTCGCCCCGCAGGCATTGATAAGCGTGATCGGAAATAACTTTGAATACCCGGTAAACGAGAAGGACGACCGGTTAACAACAGCACATCACACTGATAGCAGCTAATAATTTCAGATAGTGCATCAAATGTTTTACAAATATTATAATAATCGCCACGAATAAACAGATAATGAATGCGCTTTAAATTAATTTCGATATCTAAATCAAGTACCGAAAAATCAGAATTATTCAATGCTCGTCTAATAGGGTCATTAATAAAGTTAAGGACATGCTCTGTCATGACATTATGTTGTAACAATGCTTTAAACGTCGAACGATAAACATGTTGATCTGCATGTAACGGATCATAAACTTCATAGGACTTTAATATTTGTAAGCCCACTGGCATAAATAACTGTAAGGTAAGTTGCTGGCGCAATACCGCATCTTGAATGGACAATTGCTGAGAGCCAATAATGGTCGACAAAATTGGGTTAGGATCAGCAATGCCAGCTTGTTTTAAACCGTTTGTTAAAGCGGTTAACACAGTATCTTGGATGATATCAAGTAAAATATCGTCCCCTGCGACTTTAAATCCATCACGAAAACGCTGCGTTGGTACAATATAGGCATTACTACTATTGGCTTGTCCATTTGCGCTGTACTCTAATTGATAATCGTTAATCACTAAATCCGTCGTGCCACCACCAATATCAACAGTGGCAATAGTTAGCTTCTGTTTATCTGCTTTGCTAGGACGCACCATTGAAGCAATAAACTCCTCACAACGACCATTATAATTGTTTTGTGTTTCATTAAATAAGTAAACTACTTGACCACAAGTTGCTTCATCCCATTGAATGTGCACTTCTGGAATATTTGGCCACACACTTTTAAGCTGTTCTGGGTTATTAAAATCAATATTATCATCTAAACCATCCCAACCAAGGCTTTTCCAAACTAAGCCAATAGCTTGATATACACAACTTTTAAATATAGCCTGCTCTGGCTTTGGCATGGCTGGCGGAATAGTTAAAATAATTGAGCGTAAATTACGTGGCGTTTTAGCGTGTTCCAGTTTATTACGCTGAGCAACACTGTTTATTTGCATTAATGCATGCATTAACACTTCGCATAGCATAAATGTCATCAATGAGCTTCGTGAGTATTTAGGGTGAAAAACCGGCATCTTGCGGTCATACTCTTCTTGAATATCATTACTAAGAATGTGTAATGCTTCACCATATTCATTAATTAAACTTGAAAACGGTTCAGCCGTTGCAAAAGGTTCATGGTCGCTTTTTACGTAATGAGAATTAAAACGCCAACCTTGTTCGTATTTATCTTGGTCCCACAGATAACGTTTTGGGCTTGAAAGCCCTGTTGCTCCTTCATTACCTTCACGCCGACTGGCCAGCCTGCTAGCTTCTTGTCCTACTCGAACAATACTTGGCCAACGAAACGTGTCACGGCGTCCGCTTTGTAGCGAAAAGTGTTCCTTACCAAAAAAGGTTTGAGCAAATTCGACACGGCTTTCAAATGGTTCATTATAGATATGCTCTGGCTGAGTTAAATCACGAATTTCAAGTTCATAACGATGATTTAAACTATCTTTATCTTGGGCATGATCTTCAATTAAAATGCCACAAGTTCGAGAATTTCCCACATCTAAAATCATATCAACAGGAATTGATTTAACAATATCATCTTTATTATTTGACACAATCTTAATTGTTGGCAATTGCAACGAATCAGCAAGTAAATGGATAATGTTTAGGTAATGTCCATAGTAAGTTTTATTTTTTATTTCTTGATTAATATCATCTTTATGAATCTTTAAGCGCTCAGGTTGTGGCGCCAACTCTTGAAAGAGATCAATTAACCAACTGGTTATCCATTTAAGTTCTAAAAACCATGACACGTGATCGGAACGATGTGCTAAACTAAACACAGCACCAGTCATTACATCGTTTTCGGTTGGGGCAAGGTAGGCAACATCTTGTAAATTCGCAAATACTTTTGTATCAAATGCAAACGTGATTCGGTGTGTATTGCCGTTAGGATCTTCCCCTTCGGGAATATTAACAATTCGAACTCGGCTCCAGTTATGTGGACCTTTATCAAAACGTTCAGGAGGAATTGAGCGTAAAACAGGAACCGGTAACCAAATACCATCAAATAATTTTAATGATTGATCAACGCTAATTTCTTGTGTTGGATTAACCGCAAATGTGCGGTTATCAGGTGTAAAAAATTGACCACTGTCAACATCTTCAATCAATCTAATTAGTGCACCACTTTCTGATGGATCAATAAAACACCCATTAACTTTACTGCGCCATTGATTATCTTTCCAATCGATTTTAAGTGCAAAATCAAGAAACTGAATACCACTGTTCATAATAAGTGTGACTTCTTGACCATAATTGCGTAATTCTGGAAGCATATATAACCTTTATTGTTTTTTCATCGTTATTGGGAATGAAGTCCCATTATTATAAATTCCTTGGCAATTAGCTTTATTATTGTTGCCCGGTGTACATTGAATGCTTGGTAGTTGATATTTGCTATTATCACTACAAATAGCTTCATTGTTACCCGCAATAGCTAAATTAGCATCTTTAATATTTGTACCAACCTTACCGACACATTTCACACCGTCACTACGTGTTACTGTAACCTCGCCATTTCCATCATTAAAATTATAACTTAACTGTAATGGTTTACCTGTGGTTTTGTCTTGAATACCGCCGTTGACAGACCATTGACCATTTAAGAATTTTGTTGACCCCTGCGTTATTGCATCAGCAGGTAGCGCTAAATTATTTGTTTGATCAACAGCCGGAGTGGTAGTATCTTTATCTGATGGTATAGATGTTGGATTCGTGCTGTTTTGCTCATTTTTTCCATCTACATTATCTTTTGTATTATCAGAATTACCGACATCAGGAGATGCCATTTGCTCGTTTTTATTATCTTGAGCATCAGGAGTTGGCGTATCATTACCTTTATCGCTATTATGTCCATTGTCAGAAGTTGCTGAATGATCAACTGCGTCACCTGCGGTATTAGTACTATTAGCAATCGCATTAGCATCAACTGGAATTGTACCATTTACTATGCCATTACCTGCAACACCCAAATGATTATCTACCTCAGCCTTTAACTCTCTTTCTGGTTCTTTTTCATCGTGTTTTTCGCCATTAACAACAGGCACACTAACATCACCATTACCTGATAACGATAATGAAGGATTAACCGTTATTTTTGGAGTTAACCAACAGCCTCGTAGTAAAAAAAGAGCTAAAAGAAGCAATAACAAAGGTAACAAGCCTAATAACCATACCCACCAACATTTCCACCATGGTCTGGTTTTGAGCGGTTCAGGTATCGGTGGTGGGGTAACAACGGTTGCTGGAGTGACTTTTTTTACTGGTTCTAAACAATAGAATGGAGAATTGGCTTGAGGTGTTTGTGGATGCAAGAATCCCCAAAAAGTAATGACAGGTTGACCATTAACAATGTAAACAAACTGATTGCTTGGAAAACGGATTGCCATCAAATTAGACTCAGCATTATCAACGTTATTTTTGGGATCATAAATAAGTCGACTAAAAAGCAGTTGATCACCATCTAAATTTGGGTTACTAGCTAATTGCTTACCTAAATTTATGACTTTATGTTCAAATTCTTTAAGTAAAATCAGTGCTGATTCCTGCTCTGATTCGCTGGCAGATGTCCAAGGAATAATATCATATTGACCATCGGGGAGATTTGAATCAAAAGGAATATACCAATCAATAATATTACCTTGATCATTCCGTTGAGGAATAGCTAAATAATCAGCATACTGCTTACCCAGTTTAACTCTAAACATTTCACGAATCTGAGTCGCTACTAAATAAGCTGCTTTACCATCATATCCCAACATTTTGAAATCTTTGATATCGCCACTTCTAAGTAATGTATTTGCCATATATTCCTTTCTATTTTCTTATATTATTTTTATTTCTTATCATTTTTTTACAGTAAAAACAAGTTTAACAGAAAACGCCATTATTGTAATTGATGTCAATATGCGTATTATAAATTTTTAATCATATTTCTTGCTAATTTTTAACAAACATATCGACAATGATAAAAAGCGGTTTTCCTATATATTTTTGACAATTTTATTTTAAAAACTCATCATCTGTTAATACACGCAACGGTTGCATATCACTTTCACCTTTTATTACTAAAGAAGGATCAGAGCGTAAACATGTACCTCCATAGTGCCCACCCACCGTAAAGGTACATAGCTGTAGATAACGATCTTCGACTTTTGGTAAGCACCATAGTTCTTGATAAATATTTTCTTGTTTAGCAAAACGTCCAACTGTTTTATCAAGGATCTGCTCTTGATGACTTACTAATTGGATATCACTTCCACGACGTCCTGCTATTGGTTTAGCCGCATACCCCTTTTTAATTAAGCTTTCATTGAGTTCAAATGTGGATTCTAATAAATAACGGTGATTTGGAAACAATGACCATAATACAGGTAAGATAGCTTTATTACTTGGAATTACCGTCCATAGTGGCTCGAAAACCGAGATTTCTGGTCGCAATAAGACATCAATTAACCTAACTGTATTGTCAGGATGCCAAGTGCGAATTGGTAAACCTGCAATTTGTGCTTCACTTTCCTCACGAAGCTGTTCTAATACCGTTTCCCAAGCCCACGTTTTCCAAACACAGGTAACTTGGCGATCGTCATCATCCACAAGTTGACCACGTTTATCCCATCTTAATCCATTGAGTCCCCGCAAGATTTTGCTATCAAATCCGGCCTGAGTAAGCGCCGTTTGCATAAATAACGCATGGTAATTTTCTTCACTATCATTATCTTGCATGATATGGACAAAAGGTTGAGCATCACTATGTCGCCAACAGTCAGCCAAAGAATTGAGTAAACCACTACTCGGGTTAGTTCCTCGATTTAATCCAGCTTGAATAGCCCATTTTTGTAAAATATCGCCCGCTTCAGTATGGCATGAGGCGGAATCGGCGTTATATTCATACACTTTTAAGCCTCTTTCATCCATACAGAAATCTAATCGACCCGTTATCATTTGGTAACGGCGTTGCTGCCATGAAAGCCTCAATCTTGGCCAAAGTATTTCGGGAATATTAAAATTCTTTAATAAATCATTATTTTTTAAAACTTTGTCGGTCGCATGTAAATACATTAAATGCAATTCATTGGTGGCTCGAATTAATTCTTGTTCAGCACTTTCGGAAATCATGAAATAACGATAATGATCATCATGGCTAATCGCATGACCTGCTGCTAATACATAGGCGTTGTCTAAGGGATCTGATTCATTCAACCACTTTTTATCAAATTGCCCTTCATTTTTAAGGTGAGCACTATGAATAGTCAGTAATGGATTTGCGACGGTTGGTTGTGGCAAGCTATATGCAGTGTCATCTGTTTGGATCATCCATCCTAAAATTTTAGTATCATCAAACGTATCATGTAATTGATAACCTTCGTTTGTCACGCTCATCTTAAGTTCGCGTGTCCATTGTTGCCCAATAGGTAGTCGCACATGGATGACATTTTGCTCTGCCACTCGGACTTTGTCTTCAAATACTTCGGTTATAACCGCAACATGACCTGTACGATCAAACACGCCACCATCATCCCATATCAATAACGAGCCCGCCTCGGGCATTTTTTTGCTGCCATTAGCATATGCTTGCAAAGGTAAAATCGCCTCATTAACAACTTGCCTTAAAAAACGAAGTGAAAAAATTTCATGCGCCATTCCCACATCAGTAAAGACAATGCCATAATTTAAAAATAAAAATCGTCTTGCAAATTCAACGCATTGCCATTTGTACCCCATATATTCATATCCACAATAACTACGAAATGAGGCATCATTTGGGTATTGATTTTTATCTAATGTTTCATAATCAGATGAATAAATAGCAACACCACCCGGTGCATAACCTAATAATGTACCGAAAGGTTCTTTATGATTGGAATTAGATGACATGATGTTTTAGCCTTATAGATAAATAGCAAGATACGTTTATTTCACTATGTTAGAATTTTCTTATCATAGCTCAAAATATATACTTTAAAAAGCGATGTTTATTGTTCGTTACTTGAAGAACGCTAAACCGCCTATATATACTAATGATTCTTGATATGGATACATCGAACCAGTAACTGAGAAAATAAGATTATGCAACCAACAAAATTAAATGAATTATTAGAGTTTCCATGTTCTTTTACCTATAAAGTCATGGGAGAAGCCAAACCAGAGCTTGTCGACAAAGTGGTATCTGTCATTCAGCGTCATGCTCCAGGTGATTATACGCCATCAATTAAACCGAGTAGTAAAGGTAATTATCATTCAGTTTCAATTACCATCAATGCAACACATATTGATCAGATCGAGAATCTTTATAAAGAATTGGGCGAAATCGATATTGTAAGAATGGTTTTATAGCGTTTTGCTTTTCTATTCAAAATGGCGTTTTATTGTTATTGATAAGGCGCTATTTTGAGTAATATCACCAAACTAAAAACTCCAATAAAATCAATACTTTTTCTGACTGATTTTTGAATAAATTTTTCACTTCTATAAAGAAAAACACGTCAAAAAAAATCGAATAAAATCAATAACTTTCCTGAACGTTTTTTGGCAGTATTGGTTATGACTTCGCTTTTGTTTTTGCTATATAAGCAACAATATTAACCAACTTGAAAGAGAAAGAGCAAGATAGTTCACAGCCTTGCTCTTTTAATTGATAAACAAATTATCCTAAAATATTAGCTAACTCTTTGGTTACATCAGCAACAGCTTGCGTGCCATCAATTCGGAAATATTGTGTTCGCCCTTCTTTGGCTTCATGCTGATAATAACTAATAAGTGGTTTAGTTAGATCGTGATATTCAACAAGGCGTTTACGAACAATTTCTTCGTTATCATCTTTACGAATTGTCAGCGGTTCGCCTGTAACATCATCAATATTTTCAACTTTAGGTGGATTATGACGAACATGATAAACCCGACCAGAAGGTGCATGAATTCGACGTCCACTCATGCGATCAATAATCACAGCATCGGGTACGTCAAACTCAAGTACATAGTCAACATTAATACCCGCAGCTTTCATGGCATCAGCCTGTGGCACGGTGCGAGGAAATCCATCTAACAAAAAGCCATTGACGCAATCACTCTGTGCAATACGCTCTTTGACTAACGCAATCACTAATTCGTCGGTAACAAGTTTACCTGCATCCATGAGTTCTTTAGCTTGTAAACCTAGCGGCGTACCGGCTTTTACTGCTGCGCGTAACATATCACCGGTTGAAATTTGGGGGACCCCATATTTTTGCATAATAAATTGTGCTTGCGTTCCCTTGCCTGCTCCTGGTGCTCCTAATAAAATAATTCGCATAAAATAACCTCTTATGGCCTTTAATATAAATAAAGTCTTCTATTCTGGTAAATAATGAAATATCACTTTACTGCTGGAAATCAAACCATCAGTATGACAAATATAGTTAACTGCCCCACAGCCTTTAATTATTTGAGCCTGTTGTTGACAAATAGGGCAAATGTATTGTTCAAGATAATGCTGCTGACATTGAGAGCATTGATAATGTTGCGGTGAGGTAATTGTCATTTTATGATGACATTTTGGACAAATGCCTTCTTGTCCGCTTTCGACCGCTATTTGTTGTTTTGACATAAATTATTTTCGCCCTCTTACATGTTTCATCAATCGGCGTCGTTTGCGCTGTTGTGATGCAGTTAAGCTGTTTTTTCTACCCTCAAATGGATTGTTGCCTTCTTTAAACTGAATTCGAATAGGTGAACCCATAATTTTTAACGAACGTCTAAAATAGTTCATCAAATAACGCTTATAAGAATCTGGTAGATCTTCAACTTGGTTACCATGAATTACAACAATGGGTGGGTTATAACCACCTGCATGAGCATATTTTAATTTAACTCGACGTCCTTTTACCAATGGTGGTTGGTGATCATCTTGTGCCATTTGCATAATTTTGGTTAATAATGCCGTATTGATTCGTCGAGTTGCACAATCATAGGCTTCTTGAATTGAGTCAAATAAGTTACCTACACCACTACCATGAAGAGCAGAGATAAAGTGCACACGCGCAAAATCAATAAAATCAAGTCGATCATCAAGTGTTGCTTTAACTTGTTCTTTGATATCTTGAGACAAACCATCCCATTTATTAACCGCAATAACCAGTGAGCGCCCACTATTGATAATAAAACCCAGTAACGATAAGTCTTGATCCGAAACGCCTTCTCTGGCATCAATCACTAAAATTACCACATTAGCATCTTCAATTGCTTGTAACGTTTTAATGACGGAAAATTTTTCAACCGTTTCGGTGACTTTTCCACGTTTACGCACGCCAGCCGTGTCAATCAAGATATATTCACGCTCATCCCGCGTCATTGGTATGTAAATACTGTCGCGCGTTGTGCCGGGCATGTCATAAACAACGACTCGCTCTTCTCCTAAAATACGGTTAGTTAGTGTAGACTTACCAACATTTGGTCGTCCAACTATCGCTACTTTGATTGGTTGGTTGATTAATGATTCTGTATTATCAAACTCGGAATCATCATAAGACAGCGCTAAGTCGTTAGATTGTCCGTCGTCATCAAAATCACTATTTTGTTCATCATCAAACTGAAAAATAGGATCTAATACAGTTTCAATCAATACGCTGACCCCACGACCGTGACTGGCCGCTATTGGGTAAATTTCGCCTAATCCTAAACCATAAAAATCAGAAATTGCGCTATCAGCGTCGATTCCGTCAATTTTATTGGCAACTAAAAAAGTAGCTTTTTGGCGAGAACGCAAGTGCTTAGCAATAGCATGATCCGCAGGCATTGCTCCCGCTCTAGCATCAACTAAAAAAAGAACGATATCAGCTTCTTCTATGGCTTGTAGGGATTGTTCAGCCATAAAGCTTTCAACCCCATCTTCAGTGCCATCAATACCACCCGTATCAATCAAGATATACTCATGGCCCTTAATTTCTGCTCGCCCATACTTACGATCACGTGTTAATCCAGGAAAGTCCGCTACTAATGCATCTCGGGTTCTCGTTAACCGATTAAATAAAGTCGACTTTCCAACATTTGGACGACCAACAAGTGCTACAACAGGTACCATGTTTCTTCTCTAAATTGCTTTAATCTTGTATATTAATTTTTTGTAAAAGCGTAAATATCACCATTTTTAGCTTGAACAATGACTTTATTGTCTACCACTAATGGTTTAGATATTAATCCACTACTACTCACTTGTGTTTTTGCGACAAGTTCACCATTTTCTGTATTTAGCCAGTATAGGTAACCTTCAAAATCACCAAACACAATATAATTTTGGTAAAGAGCAGGATCAGTTAACTGACGATGACTAAGATCTGATTGAGTCCAAAGCACTGCACCACCATTTTTAGTAATAGCTTGAACGTTGTCGTTTTGATCAATAACAAATAATCGATTAGTATCAACAGCAAAGCTGTGAATAGAACCAAGCTCTTTACGCCAAACTGGTTGTCCATCACTTAAATCAAGTGCAACAATACTACCATTATAACCAACTGAATAAACTAAATTACCTTCAACAACGGGGGTTGAATCAACATCATTTAATTTTGCAATTTCAGTAGAGCCTGATGGTTGCGAAATACGTTGCTGCCAAATTAATTGACCATCATTAATATAGTAAGCATTTACTCGCCCATTATCATCGCCAAAAATAGCTGCACCATGAGCAATTGTTGGCGTCGAGTTACCTCTTAGCGACAATGCCGGAACTTCTAAGGATACATCCCACAGATTATCACCCGTATCACGATTTAGGCCTTGAAGAATGCCACTTGCGGTATGAATGATTAATTTGTCTTCAGAAGATACAGGACGAGCAAGAACTTCGCCCTTTACTGGTTTTTCCCATACTACTTTTCCGTCTTGACGATCTAATGCATACACAATAGCTCGCTCACTGCCCACATAGACATATTTATCATCAGCACTTACGCCTCCTGAAAATAATGCAGTTTTGCTACTAAAAAGTGTACTTTTTGATAGATTTACATCCCACAATGTTTTACCGTTTGATAATTCAATAGCTTTAACTTGCCCACTACGACTAGCTACATAAATAACATTATCATAATTAATCGGACCTAATAATGAATAAATATGAGTATTGCCTGCAGTGCTATTTTTCCATACTTGCTGAATAGGAAATTGATTGTTTATCGTTGGTGACGGTGAAACTTGAACAATATCTTCTTCTTTACCGAATAAAGAGCATCCAGCGAGTGAAAACATAAAAACACCAGTAAAAAAATATTTAGATAACTTCATTGTATAGACCCTTATAGCAGGATAAATTAATTTTTACTTTCTTCTGTTGCTTGCTTTTCTTTAGCCTCTTGTTCGGCTTTTTCTTTAGCCGCCTGAGCTTCTTGTTCCGCCTTTTCTTTGGCTGCTTGGGCTTCTTGTTCAACTTGTTGCTTTGCTTTTAAATATTCGGCTTGATTCAGCTTCATTTTAATGGTTTCTTCTAAATCTGGGGTTGGTGAAGAGGTTAGCGCAACGTTGTAAGCATCGACAGCATCAGCATAATGTGTCATTTTAACAAAGACATCGCCACGAAGATCGTTAATTACTGCTCCCCAGCTTTCATTATTAATATGGCTTAACGAAGTTAAACTTTCTTGATATTGACCTTGTTGATATTGTAATCGCGCAATACGAATGTTAATAATCGTTTTAATCGGTTCTGAGTCAGTTTTCTTTAATGCATCAACTAATAATTCTTGCGCGCCGTGGTAGTCTTTTAAAACTTCAACATAAAATTTAGCCGCACGCAAACTAGCAAATACACCGTAAATAGTATCGTTGTCTTTAGCAAAAGAGACCAATCCATTAACAGAATCTGTCTTAGCATCATCTAACTCAGCAATTAGCTGCTCGTACTTATCTGAATATTCAATTGCCTTTTCAGTTTTATATGATTGCCAATAGCGCCAACCATAAAAAGCCAATAATCCGATCACCACAATGGCAACCATACTTTTCCATCTTTTAGCAAAAAAGCTTTTTATTTTTTCAAGTTGTTCTTCACTCGATAATTGATGACTCACGTTTTTCTCCTATTCTTTACTTAATCGCTAAACAAGTTTGGACAACTTCTTTTTGTGCTACTTCAACTTGTTCGCCTGTTTGTAAATTTTTAATCATTACAGACTGATTAGTTAGTTCATTTTCACCAATAATAATCGCTATTTTAGCACCTAATTTATCAGCCTTGGCAAATTGTTTTTTAAAATTACTACTACCATAATTTGTCATAATTCGCCAATTAGGTAGGCTATCGCGTAATAACTCAGCAATATTTTGTGCAACTGAAATTGTCTTTTCATCGCCCGATGAGATCATGTACACGTCAATTGAATTATCACAATTGAATGATGGATTAACAGCTTGAACTAATAATACTAAACGCTCAACCCCCATTGCAAATCCAACTGCTGGTGTCGGTTGCCCACCAAGTTGGCTAACTAACCCATCATAACGACCACCACCACAAACAGTACCTTGGGCACCTAAACTAGTGGTTACCCATTCAAATACAGTACGGTTATAGTAATCTAAACCACGAACTAATCGCTGATTAATATTATATTTTATCCCTGCATTATCCAGTAGACGACATAACCCTTCAAAATGTTGTTTCGATTCTTCGTCTAAATAATCAAACAATTTTGGCGCCTGATTAAGTAGCTCCTGCACAACTGGATTTTTTGAGTCAAGGACTCGTAATGGATTAGTATACATTCTACGTAAACAGTCTTCATCCAATTTGTCTTTATATTGCTCAAGAAAAGCAACAAGTGCATTTCGATAATTGGCTCTTGCTTCAAGTGATCCAATTGAATTGAGTTCTAAGGACGTATGATTTTCCAGACCTAACGCTTTCCAAAAGCGTGCAGTTAAAAGAATAAGCTCTGCATCAATGTTTGGTCCTTCAAGCCCAAAGACTTCAACACCAAACTGATGAAATTGACGATAACGTCCTTTTTGTGGTTTTTCGTAACGAAAAGCGGGTCCTAAATACCAAAGGCGTTGTTCTTGATTATAAAAAAGTCCGTGTTCAATACCTGCACGAACACAACCCGCAGTAATTTCAGGGCGTAGAGTGATGCTTTCATCATTACGATCATTGAAAGTATACATCTCTTTCTCAACAATATCGGTGACCTCGCCCACAGCTCGCTTAAATAGTGCGGTATCTTCAACTATTGGTGTTCTTATTTCATTATAGCCATAGCTATTTAATACACCTTTAACAATTTTTTCAATCTGTTGCCAACTTGCGCTATCTGTAGGAAGTAAATCATTCATCCCACGTATAGATTGGATTTTTTTTTCTGTCATTCGTTCATTCGCTATTAAATAAAATTATAATTCCGTTGCTACAATTCGATTTTTCAAAATTAATGCTTTAGCTCGAATTTTAGCTTCTAATTCATCAATCATTCTTTCGTTATCAATACGACCGATACGCACACCATCTTCATAAAAGCCACTTTTATTATGACCACCAGCAACGCCCATCGTTGAAGCTAAAGCCTCACCAGGACCGTTAACCACACAACCAATAATAGATACATCCATCGGTATAATGATGTCTTCTAACCGTTGTTCTAATGCGTTGACTGTACTAATGACATCAAACTCTTGGCGAGAACAGGTTGGACACGCAATAAAGTTAATGCCACGAGATCGTATACGTAGTGATTTTAAAATATCAAATCCTACTTTCACTTCTTCAGTTGGATCGGCTGCTAAAGATACGCGAAGTGTATCACCAATCCCTTCTGATAATAATAATCCTAATCCTATTGCTGATTTAACTGCACCACTACGAACACCACCAGCTTCGGTAATACCTAAATGCAATGGTTGCTTAATTTGCTTAGCCAATAAGCGATAAGCATCAACAGCAGTAAACACATCTGATGCTTTTACACTCACTTTAAATTGTTCGAAATTAAATCGATCAAGTATATCCACGTGGCGCATTGCTGATTCAACAATCGCTTGTGGTGTTGGTTCACCATATTTTTCTTGAATATCTTTTTCAAGTGATCCCGAATTAACACCAATGCGTATGGGAATATTTTTCTCTCTGGCACAATCAACAACAGCACGGATCCTTGATTCATTCCCTATATTTCCGGGATTAATTCTTAAACAATCAACACCATATTCCGCTACTTTCAAAGCGATACGATAATCAAAATGAATATCAGCAATAAGTGGAACGTTAGTTTGCTGTTTAATTAATTTAAATGCCTCAGCTGCATCCATCGTTGGAACGGATACTCGCACAATATCAACACCTACACGTTCAAGTGCTCGAATTTGAGCAACAGTCTTTTCAACATCCGTTGTACGAGTATTTGTCATCGATTGAACAGCGATAGGAGCACCACCACCTATCGGCACACTACCGACATAAATTCGGGTAGATTCTCGTCTAATAATAGGTGAATCAGGATGACTCATAACATGCCTAATGATATTACAAAATAACCAGCTAACAATCTTAACAAGATTTAAAGCAAATGTCTGTATGAGAATAACAAAATTTGCTAACTATTAACATGGTTAAAAGAAGATGGGGAAACATAATGACTGACTTCAACAAAATGACTTTTATCATCTTTATTAATAAAATATAAAGCCACACCAAGAACACAAAGAAGAATAAATATACCCATAAAAATAAAAGGTGCTTTACTTCTTTTTTTAACTATAAGCGTTTTGATTTGAATTTTCTTTTGTTGAGATTTAGACTGCTTGGTTAATTCATCGATGTAAGGCTGATACTGCTCAGCTGATAAGCCAACGATTTCGGCATAAGAACGAATATAGCCTTTTACAAAAACGAAAGGGGCATGGGGTAATTGGTCTTTTTCTATATCGTCAATTACAGTTTTTCTCACATGAATTTTATTGGCAATATCATCTTGAGTTAACCCCATTTGTTCTCGTAAATCTGCGAGCATGACTCCTAATGAAATATTGTCCATTATCCCCTCATAAATTTCATACTAACCATTAGTTAACATAATTTTACATACTTTTACGTATTTTTACAATTAAGCAATTTTTTTCGCACTAAACCACTGTGTCGGCTTTTCTATTTCATTTTGGGCTGCAACTAATTGTAGTTCATATTCATCTTGTTTTAAGGTTTCAAGCATAACAGCATACACGGCAGAAGTCGTGTGTTCAAAAGCCTCAACCAACGATTTACCAAGCAAAATATTTGCTAAAAACAGTCCACTAGTCATATCACCAACACCAACTGGCTGCCTTACACCAAAATCAACAAGTGGGCGATCTATATGCCACGCTTCGTTTTGAGTCACAAGCAACATTTCAAAACGATCATTTTTATATCCTGCACGGCTTAAATGTTTGACTAAGATTGCTTTAGGACCTTTTTTACATAATTGCCTACAAGCTAATATTGCTTCGTCAACATTATTGATACGTTGTTTACCATTTAGTTCTTCAAGTTCTAAAATATTCGGTGCCATCATATCAGCCACAGGCAAAGCGGTATTACATAAAAACTCTGATACACCAGGTGCAACAAAACAACCTTTTTCAGGATGCCCCATTACAGGATCACAAAGATAAATCGCATTTGGATTAACAGCTTTTACCTTTTTAACAATCTCGATAATAGCATTGCCTTGCTCTGGTGATCCCATATAGCCACTTAATACCGCATCACAACGTTTCAATTCATCAATTTCATGAATTCCATCGGCAATCTCTGTTAAATGAGATGCTGACATTACCGTTCCAGTCCATTGGCGATATTGAGTATGGTTAGAAAATTGTACGGTGTTTAACGGCCAAACATTAACACCTAATCGACGAATAGGAAATTCAGCTGCGCTATTTCCTGCATGACCAAAAACAACATGTGACTGAATCGATAAAATATTTTTCATGAGATTAACTCCAAATTAACAAGCAATAATATTTTTTGCCACGACGAAGTAAAGTATAACGATTAAAAAGCTTATCGCTATCAGTAAAACGATAATCTGTTGTAGTATTACGTTCACCATTAATTGAAATAGCATTGGATTCGATCATCGTTCTAGCCTGACCTCTTGACGGAGCAAACTGTGCATTAACGATAGCTTGTTGTAAATCAACATCACTTTCAACAGCTAATGTTGGCATACCATCTTGAGCTAATTGCTCAAAATCAGCTTCAGATAGATCAGTTAATTTACCTGAAAACAGGCTTTCTGTAATGCGTTTTGCTGCAACAAGCCCATCTTCACCATGGACTAAGCGAGTAACTTGTTCAGCAAGTACGTATTGCGCGCGAGGTGCAACACCACTATTTTTATCCTCTTCCTCTAATGCGTCAATTTCACTTAACGGCATAAAGGTAAAGAATTTTAAGAAGCGATAAACATCTGCATCAGCAGTATTGATCCAAAACTGATAGAATTTATATGGGCTAGTCTTTTTAGGATCAAGCCATACTGCACCACTTTCAGTTTTACCAAATTTAGTACCATCTGATTTAGTGATTAACGGCACTGTCAAACCATAAACTTGTTTTTGATGTAAGCGACGAGTTAAATCAATACCAGCAGTAATGTTACCCCACTGATCCGAACCACCAATTTGTAAAACAACATCATGCGATTTGTTCAAACAAGCAAAATCATACGACTGTAACAAACTATAAGAAAATTCGGTAAATGAAATTCCTACTTCATCACGATCAATACGCTGTTTCACTGACTCTTTATTAATCATTGAATTAACTGAAAAATACTTACCAACATCACGCAAAAAAGTTAGCACATTCATACCGCTAAACCAATCGTAGTTATTAGCAACAATCGCTGCATTTTCACCGCAATTAAAATCCAAAAACGGAGAAACTTGTTGCTTAATTTTTTCGCTCCACTCAACTACGGTCTCTTCAGTATTGAGTTTGCGTTCAACTGCTTTAAAACTCGGATCACCAATTAGACCAGTTGCACCACCAACCAAAGCAATCGGTTTATGCCCAGCTAATTGAAAACGCTTCAAACAAAGTAATGGTACTAAATGACCAAGATGCAAACTATCGGCAGTAGGATCAAAACCACAATAAAGCGCAATAGGATTTTGTTCTATTAGTTCTATTAGAGCTTTTTCATCAGTAAGCTGAGCAATCAGCCCACGCTCTTGCAGTTGTTTGATCACATTTTTTGTCATGATATTTACCTATTAAATTTTTTACGTTTATATTCTACTTTACTTTAAAATAAGATTTATTCTGTTTTGTTATGATAACGTTTATACGCTTGTTTAAAATGATCTTCCACTATTTCATTAGGCTTTTTGTCAAAAAGGCTAAAAACCACAATCGCAATAGAGGCAAATAAAAAGCCAGGAATAAGGGAATAAAGATTAAACCAATTAAAATTAATCCAAAGCAATACAGTTGCAGCTCCAACAATCATACCAGCTAATGCACCGTTACGTGTCATTCGAGACCAAAATACTGAAAAAACAATAATTGGACCAAACGCGGCACCAAAACCAGCCCATGCATGACTCACCAAATCAAGTACACTATTATTGGGATTTATCGCCAATAAAATAGCAATAACTGAAACCAATAACACCATAATACGCCCAACCCAAACCAGTTCTTTTTGTTGTGCTTTTGGTCTAAAAAATGCGCGATAAAAATCTTCGGTTAGCGCACTTGAACAAACAAGTAATTGACAGCTTAATGTACTCATTACTGCCGCTAAAATGGCGGCCAACAAAACACCTGCAATCCAAGGATTAAAGAGTAATTTTGATAATTCAATAAAAATACGTTCATGTTTACCATCATTAATCAAGTAAGCCAAATCGGGATGATGAGCAAAAAAAGCAATACCAAAAAAACCAACCGTGATTGCACCAACTAAACATAGAATCATCCAAGTCATACTAATTCTACGGGCATTTTTCATTACATCATGTGAATCAGCGGCCATAAACCGAGCTAAAATATGTGGTTGACCAAAATAGCCAAGTCCCCAACCTAATAGTGAAATAATTGCAATAAAATCCATATGGGAAAATAAATTGGTGTAATCAGAATTAAGTGATTCAATATAAATCATTGCATCAGAAAATCCTCCAGCATTCACCATAACCATAATTGGCGTTAAAATAAGGGCAAACATCATCAAACTAGCTTGAATGGTATCAGTCCAACTTACAGCCAAAAATCCACCAATAAAGGTATAAATAATTGTTGCTCCAGCTCCGGCTAACATTGCCCAGCCATAACTCATACCAAATGTGCTTTCAAATAATTTAGCGCCAGCAACAACCCCAGATGCACAATAAATAGTAAAAAAGATAAGAATAATTACCGCTGAAATAATACGCAATAAAGAGCTCTTATCGTCAAATCGGCGAGCAAAATAGTCTGGCAATGTTAAAGAGTTATGATTAATTTCAGTAAAAACACGTAATCGTCCTGCAATAAGTAACCAATTAAGATAAGCACCGATTATCAAACCAATAGCAATCCAACTTTGTGAAACACCAAATAAAAAAACAGCACCAGGTAGCCCCATTAATAACCAACCACTCATATCTGAAGCACCAGCTGAAAGCGCAGTCACGACACTACCGATACGGCGCCCACCTAAAATATAGTCACCAAAATTCTGCGTTGATCGAAACGCAAAATAGCCAATAGCAATCATGCCTAAAATGTACACAGCAAAGGTGACAATCATTGGTAAGGACATATCTAAAAAAACCTTGTTTGATGAAATTAAAAAATAGTTGGCTAGCTTATCATAAAATCACCATGCTAAAAAGTCGATGATTAGGAATGTAAATACACAAATATCTAAAATTTGTACAACGTTTAAAATAAATGTCATTGACAATTTATAATGGTTGCTGATGTATTTTGTTGCCAAGCGTATATAAAAACTAAATATGAGCTACAGATAAATAGTAAATAAAAGTATATAATATGTAGCATGCTATTTTTAATATAATAACTTTGTGAAACAATCGACCAGAATACAAATTCTACAAAAATTAAAGGATCATATTAAAGATCCTACAACAGAACTAGTTTATCAAACACCTTTTGAACTACTAATCGCGGTAGTTCTTTCGGCACAAGCAACAGATGTTAGCGTAAATAAAGCTACAAAACCATTATTTGCTATTGCAAATACTGCTGAACAAATTCTAGCTCTTGGTGTTGATAATTTAAAAAACTATATTCGTACAATTGGGCTTTACAATAGTAAAGCTGAAAACATAATAAAAACGTGCCAAATTTTAGTTGATAAGTATCAAGGCGAAGTACCCGAAGATTTTAACGCACTGATTGAGTTACCTGGCGTTGGACGTAAAACAGCAAATGTCGTATTAAATACGGCTTTTGGTTGGCCGACTATCGCCGTTGATACTCACATATTTAGAGTAAGTAACCGTACAGGCTTTGCACCAGGAAAAACTGTTGAAGCCGTTGAACAAAAATTGCTTAAAGTAGTGCCGGAAGAATACAAAATAAATTGCCACCATTGGTTCATTTTACATGGTCGTTATACCTGTATTGCCAGAAAACCCCGATGTGGTGCTTGTGTTATTGAAGACTTATGCGAATTTAAACAAAAAGTTTACCCAGAGTGAAAATCAATGCAAAACAAATTTAATTTAGACCAAGATGATATAAACTTATTTAAAAGTAGCATTGGTAATACAAAAAAGCTTAAGCAAGATACCGTTATTCACAAACCATTAAAACGGTCTCAAAAAATAATTGCTACAGAAAAACTACAACATGAAAAAACTCATGCTGAGTTTTATTTTTCCGATGATTATCAGCCACTATTGCAAGAAGATCCTATTCGCTATAGTCGAGAAAACGCCGATCCATACGAAGTAAAAAAACTAGGTCGTGGATTTTATGAACCTGAGTTTTTTTTAGATCTACATGGATTAACCCAAAAAGAAGCCAAAAAAGAGATCGCTGCACTTATTGCTGCTTGTTTACGAGAAAACGCACATTGTGCGTGCATCATGTATGGACATGGAAAAAACATTTTAAAAAAACAGACACCTATGTGGTTAGCTCAACATCCGAATATTGTCTGTTTTCATCAAGCACCTAAAGAATATGGTGGTAGCGCAGCATTACTTGTTTTATTTGATATCAATAATGAATTAGCAAATAGCTAGTATTTGAAAGTTAGAATAATGATGAATCGCACAAAAATAAAAAAGCCAGCTTAACAAATGCTAGGCTGGCAAACATTGGAAGCAATGTGAGCAATGTCATACTTTTTCAGAAGTCTTTCGAGCTCCAATAAAGTACATTTAAATGATAATGATTACTATTACCAAAATCAAGCATTATTTTCCTTTTCTTGAAATAAAAAAATAATCTTAAAATCAATAAAATTTTAATTTAACTATAAAAAATAAGAAATGACAAAAAAGCAGGGAAGGCTCCCTGCTTTTTTAATAAATTCAATCAATTATTTGAGATAACATGAATTAGGAAAAGATGCCACAATAGCATTACCGCTACTGATTATTTTTGATAAATAAACTCAACACCCTCTTCATCGCTTTCGTCCCAATCATCAAAATCATCGTCATCATCAAAAGCGTCATCCATGGCTTGTTGATGATAATCATCCCACATAAATTCAACTTTTTCAGGTGATGATTCTTCTTGTTCCTCTTCCCGAGGGTGTGCGTTAATATATTCCATTAAGTCCCAACATAACGGTTTTACCCCCTCATGATTAAACGCTGAAATGACATAATATTTGTCATCCCAATCAAGTGCTTTAGCAATTTCTACAGCGCGTTTAGCACTTTCTTCTTCACCTAAAACATCCATTTTATTAAATACTAACCAGCGTGGTTTATTTGCTAGTTTTTCACTATATTGATGAAGTTCTTGAATAATCACTTTAGCATTTTCAATTGGGTCTGATCCATCAATTGGAGCAATATCAATCAAATGAACTAAAACACGACAACGTTCCAGATGTTTCAGAAAACGAATACCAAGCCCTGCACCATCTGATGCTCCTTCGATTAATCCTGGAATATCAGCAACCACAAAACTTTGTTCATTATCCATTCTAACAACGCCTAAACTCGGTACTAACGTCGTAAAAGGGTAGTCTGCTACTTTAGGTTTTGCAGCTGATACAGAACGAATAAAAGTTGATTTACCAGCATTTGGTAATCCTAACATACCAACATCGGCAAGCAATAATAATTCTAACAAAACATCACGTTTTTCACCCGGTGTACCATCTGTTTTTTGTCTTGGTGCTCGATTAACCGATGACTTAAATCGTGCATTTCCAAGTCCATGAAATCCACCTTTCGCAACTAACACTTTTTGCTGATGATGGGTTAAATCGCCAATAATTTCACCTGTATATTTGTCAGTAATTCTTGTTCCAACAGGAACCTTAACGGTAATATCTTTCCCTCTTTTACCAGTACAATCTGAACCTTGCCCATTTTGACCACGTTCGGCTCGATAATTCTTTTCAAACTGGAAATCAACCAATGTATTGAGATTTTCATCAGCGATAAAAAATACATCACCACCATCACCACCATCACCACCGTCAGGACCACCTTTTGGAATGTACTTTTCTCGACGAAAACCGACACAACCATTACCACCATCACCAGCTTCGACCCGGATTGAAGCTTCATCTACAAATTTCATTATTCTTCCTCTTTCTTCTGGTTAATCAGCCAGCCTTTTCTTGGATGCCATAAATAATGCCCAATTGTTGCAAACATTGCACCAGCAACTACAGAAACTGCACCAATATAACCTAAAATATTTAAATACTGCATGGCAAACTTTTCTGGCCAAATCACAGCAAACAGATCTGAAAAAATTAAAGCAAACAACGGTGTTAGTGTTGTAATAGCACTAACCTGTGCAGCTTGCCAACGTTCCATTGCCATAACTAACGCACCATAAGCAATAATGGTATTTAAACCACAAAAAATAATGGCGAACAATTGAGTTGGATCGGCATTGGCTATTTTCGTTGGCGATGCAAATGGCCATAAAAATACAGTACAAATAAGATAAATTAACCAAAGTAGCTGTTCTGCAGCTAATTTACGTAATAACACTTTTTGAGCCAATGCATAAGCAGCCCATGAAATTGAGGCAAGTAACGCAAGCCAAACACCAATGCCATAAGTAGACATATTAGCAAAAAGAACAGTAATATTTTTATTAAAAAATAGTCCTAGACCCATTAACAATACAGAAATACCAATTATCTGTGTCGGTCTCAACCGCTCTTTAAAAACAAAAGCGCTTGAAATCATAAATATAACAATCCCCATTTGACCAACAACTTGAGAAGTTGTTGCAGAAAGGTACTGGACAGCATTTGCAAATAACGCAAAATTGCCGAGTAAACCAAATCCGGCAATCATCAGTAAGATAAAACGTCGACGTTTTTTAAACATCAATAAATTAGGAAACTGCTTTTTATAGGCTAGCCATATCGTGATACCAACTGCGGAAATTGCCAAACGTGACCAAGCCAAAGTTAATGGATCAATAACCACTAATGCATATTTCATTGCAATCGGTACTAATCCCCACAAAATTGCGGTTAACATGGCTAACGCAAAACCTAATTTAACATTTTGCTGTTTTATCATAATAAATAATATTATATAAATTTAAGAAATGAAAAAAGCCCCACAATGACTGTGAGGCTTCCATAACTTTTAAACCGTTTTTAATTAACTATTAGCAATAACGCTAACATAACGACGGTTTTTAGGTCCTTTAACTTCGAATTTTACTTGTCCATCAATTAAAGCAAATAAGGTATGGTCACGACCACAACCTACATTAGTACCTGGGTGAAATTGAGTTCCACGTTGACGAACTAAAATATTACCAGCAAGAACTTCTTGAGAACCATAACGTTTAACACCTAAACGTTTACTCTGGGAATCACGACCATTACGTGATGAACCACCAGCCTTCTTATGTGCCATTGTTCGATACTCCTATTAAGCGATTGCAGTGATCTTCACATCAGTAAACCACTGACGGTGACCTTGTTGTTTACGATAGTGTTTACGACGACGGAATTTAACAATTTTCACTTTATCGCCACGACCATGCTCAACAATTTCTGCTTTAACTGTTGCACCTTCAACAAACGGAGCACCAACCTTGATGTCTTCACCATTTGCTACCATTAAAACTTTATCGAAAACGATTTCTGAACCAGTTTCGACTTCAATTTTTTCCAAGCGAACGACTTGACCTTCGCTAACTCGGTGTTGTTTACCACCACTTTGGAAAACTGCGTACATACTTAACTCCGCAATAAAAAGCAGACGATTACTTGATTAAACATATATGTCTGCGAGATTAATCTTATAGGGCGTGAATTTTACGCAAAATTTATCCTTGTTGCAAGTGCTGTTTACTAAAAGATCGCAAAAAGTGACAAAAAAGATCATATACATACTGTTTTCACGTTACAATAAAACATAAATTATTATTTGTTCCACAAGCATTCATTATAGAAATCTGAACATCAATATGCCAAAAAGAAAAACTCACTACACCATGTCAATTATTAATCGCCTACTAAATTACATCCATAAAAAACTAAAAAAAGTTGCCAAGTATTATTAAATTTATATAATTAGCCGACTAACTAAATTGAGTAATGACAATTGAATTATAATTCAAGAATACTGCCTTCTCGTGAAACCTTAGCACGAGCACAAAGATTTAACGATGATATTGTTGAGGTATCGGGTGTTGATCTGGTATTAAGTTTAATCACAACAGCTGATGTAATTCGCGCTAATATCTACGCACAATTAGATAAAGATTATGGTGTGTCTGAAGGTAAGTTTGCCTTACTGATGTCATTGTTTTCAGAGGGTGAAACTTGCGCTAGCGATTTAGCACTGCGTATAGGTGTTACACCCGCTACGGTATCTGTTATGGTTAAACGAATGTTATCGGCATCTGAACCATTAATTTCAATGTCAAAAAATGATGATGACGGTCGTTCACGCCTAATCGCATTAACAAATGCGGGTGAAAGACTAATTCAAGATGCATTACCCAATCACCTAAAAGCAATCCGCGCTTTTGCGCAGGTACTAGATTCGCAAGAACAAGAATCCTTAATATTAATGTTACGAAAATTATTACGAAAATAGCCATCTTAAAAGACTTAACGGTTATTTTTTATTTAAATAATTAGCTGACTAAATAAATGGAAAATAAGCTATCTATGAATATGAAAAATGTAGAGATGAAAAAAAACATCAAAATCCCACTTATCTTTTTGCTCCTTTTAGTTTTTGGATCATTCTTAATTTTCCTTGGTTCAAGAAATGATGCCGTAACAGTTGCTAAAAGCATCAAATCTGGAGTATTAACCGCTGATGAAATTAATATTGCCTTTCAAAATGTCGGCGGAAAAGTCACCAAACGATTTGTGCAAGAATCACAAATGGTAAAAAAAGGTGATCCACTTATGCAGTTAGAAGATACTGATACTAAGCTAGCTATCGATCGCATGCAAGCACTTGTTGATAGTCAAAAAGCAGCCGTTAATCAAGAACAAACTGCTATCAAAATTACAGAGAATGAAACTAACCTTTCAGAATTATCAACTTGGCGCAAGATTGAAGAAATGCAAGCCAATTTAGAGGCTGCAAAATCTGCTCAATATTTAGCTAACATTGAATTTGACCGCCAAACACAATTACGCAAAGCAGGTGGCAATTCTCAATCGCAACTAGATAACGCCCGTCACACCTTTACTGTTGCAAAAATGCAAGTTGTACAAATTGAAAGTCAACTATCGACTTTAATGATTGGCGCAACACCTGAGCAAATTAGCCAATTTAGGCAAACAAAAAATGCAACAGGCATGACAATACAATCTATCACTATTGCACGGCAAAAACTCGAAAACCGCAAAAATCAACTTGCTCAAATACAAGCACAACTTGCACAAGGCGAAGCCGAATTAAAACAATTACAACTCAATAACGAACGGTTAACATTAAAAGCGCCTGAAGATGGCAAAGTATTAAAACTCCTGTTTGAAGATGGTGAAATGGTACCCAATGGTGCACCAGCCGTATTATTAGAAACCGAACGCAAATATATTGACATTTATGTAAATGAAAAAATGGTTAATGATTACCAACCAGACACAACTATTACAGCGAATGTGATTGCGCTTAATAAAGAAGTAAAAGGAAAAGTTCGCTTTGCCACAGCAGCACCATCTTTTGCTGATTTACGAATGACACGAGAACGAGGACAAGCTGATTTAACCTCTTATCAAGTCAGAATTTATATCGAACCAATCCCAAAACTATTAACTGGCATGACACTTGAGGTTGAAAAATGATGCAAAACATCATTAAATCCATTCTTGAAGAACTCGACGCCATGCTGTCAGGTCACTTTATTCCTTATTATAAAGTCTCGATTGGCTTAGCGGCTATTGTCTCGCTCATATTTTCAATTGTATTAAGCCACGGTGCTGTTTTTGAAGGAAAAATTGCAGTTATTGATCTTGACGGTTCACATTATTCGACTGAACTAATTAGCAAAGTTAATACATCGCCTTATATCGAAGTAACAGAAGTGATCCGAGCACCCGTAAACCCAATCACTTTAGTGTCCCACGACCGTAATTTAGGTGTTTTATATATTCCTAAAGGTTTAGAAAAAAGCTTAAAAAAAGGCGACAAAACCGTTCGCTTAGGTTATTTTGCTGATGATACTAATGACGCACAAAATGCCAAAGTATTACAAAGCTTAAATGAATACATCCCTGAATTAGGCGCCGAGCTCAGTGTTGGTAAAGTCGCCGCATTAGGGCTTGGTCATGATGGTATCGAAGCAACTTTATCACCAATGCAGCTTAAAACACGCTACATGTTTAACCCTGCAAGCTCCTCAACCATATCGACAATTATCTATTTCGTTTACTTTTTCTCATCACTGACTTATGGGCTAACCTCATTAATGATAGTTGGGCGCTTAAAAGTCACTGGCATGTGGCAAACCGCCATAGAAAGAGGATTTGTTTCTTTATTAGCAAGAACGGTTCCTTATGCACTATTTTACACAACAGCATTAACTCTAATTACAGCCGTACTAGTCATATTTGGACAATTACGCTTTGATGGTAATTATTTTGCATTTTTGCCAAGTGTATTTATGACAGGGCTAGCATTTGGTTGGTTAGGTTTTTTACTGTCTTGGAAAACCAACAACCCAGGCGAAGGAGCAAGCAAAATGATCTTTCTAGTACCGCCAGGATTTATTATGGGGGGATCAACAATGGCTGTAGGAATAATGCCAATTTGGACTTACTATGTTAGCCATGCTTTCCCATTAGTTTGGTTATTTCGCTTCTTCCGAGACTTTGCTATGCGAGGACGATCACTAATTGATATGTTTGCGACTTATGGCGCTTTCATTATCTACTTAACGGTCATTGCTTTTGTTGTAATGATATTTGTTGAACGAACAAAAAAGACAGCAAAAAACTAATTTTGTCAAAAAATTTCAAGTAATACCTATATTTAAGTAGAAACTTGATACAACATCACATCTTTTTACACCCTTTGGTGAATTTTCACCTAGGGTGAAATTTATTAGTGGTACTTGTTTTTATTTTGGAGTATCACAACAATGATTTATAGGAAAACGCCGAGTTGTTTACACCTCACGGTCAAAATAATCCTTTAAAAACCCATAAGGCGTTGTCCAGAAAATCGCTTAACCTTTTACTTTACTTTGTTAACAACTTTAATATGTTATATTCATGGTTGTCATGTTATTTAATACCTCATGAGGTTTTGGAGTATTATAAATGAAATGACCCAGATGGATGTTTGGTGTCAATATATAGTATTTTGCTAGGATAGGTTTTGTTATAACGTTTAGCTTGTTTCCATAATTTATCTTCAATTAATTTTTTGGCTTTAACTAAACTCAATAGTTTCAAATTTGTGATCATAATCACACAACTAAATGAAACCATACTGTTTCTTAACTTGATTAATATTTTTCTTTTATCAATTTTGGTGATTTCAATAATTGTATGATTAACATCAATATTACCTTTTAAAGACGTTGGTCCCTACTTCTATATTCTTTCGTTTTATTTCAAAAATAAAGGATTTTTTGTTTTCTTTTTATTAAATTAGTTTTGTGACTTACCTATCATTTTTCATTCTCTTTCATATGATTAAATCTAATAACAAACGAAAGAAAACAAATGGTATGTTATGAATGAAGAAATAATCAATACGCTACAACGTAGAGAAAAGATCATTGATTTACTTGAGAATGAAAATACAGTATCAGTAAACAAATTGAGTAAGCTATTTAACGTCTCAACCGTAACTATTCGCAATGATCTACGATATTTAGAAAAAAAAGGATGTGCATTGCGTTCATATGGCGGCGCTATGATAAATAAAGCTTTTGCGCTTGATAAACCTTTACTTGATAAAAGTCGCATCAATTCTGATATAAAACACAAAATTGCACAAAAAGCCGCTGATATGGTTAATGATGGTGATCGCATTATTCTCGATTCAGGTTCAACAACGGCAGCAATGGTGCCTTATCTAATTAACAAACAAAATCTTATCGTGCTTACTAATGCCTTAAATATTGCTTATGACTTGTCAACCAATACTGATATCCAAGTGATTATTGCTGGAGGCAATGTTAGAAAAAACTCTTATTCAATTTCAGGGGAAAATGTTGAACAACAATTAAAGATGTACCATTTTAATAAACTTTTTCTAGGTGTAGATGGTTTTGATCTAAATGTTGGTATTACTACACCTAACTTTGCTGAAGCGGCAATTAACAAGGTAATGTGTCAAGTTTCAGATCACATTATTGCCATTACTGATTCATCCAAATTTGGCCGTAAAAGTTTTTGTACCATAGAAAAAATCAATCACATTAAAACAATCATTACAGATTCAAATATTCCTAAGGATTACTTAACACAACTACAGACATTGGGTATCGATGTCGTGATCTCTGACATATAGATACATTTATTTTTAACAATATGATTATTTAGTAAACAGGATAAAAAACATGCAAAAATATTTAGATTATTCCGTTGATTTTTTGGAAAAACGTTCTGCGTTACATACCGCTAAAGAAATCTGTCAACAGCCACAAATTTGGCAAGATTTATTTAAAATAATCTTGCAAAAACAGCCAGAATTGCAACATTTTTTAAATCCTTTACTTGCAGATCCTGATTTAGAAATTATTTTAACTGGAGCAGGATCATCTGCTTTTGGCGGTGTAGCTCTTGCTCCTTGGCTAAGAGAGAAAACTCATCGCAATGTTTACGCTTACGGCACAACTGAAATTGTTACAAATCCTTTGCAATATTTATCACCCCAGAAAAAAACATTAGTGGTGTCATTTGCTCGTTCAGGTAATAGTCCTGAAAGTATTGCAGCAGTTAAACTTGCCGATCAGTTAGTGAGTAACTGCTATCATCTATTTTTAACTTGTAACCCTACATGCGCATTAACCGATTATGCCAATAAAAAGAATAATTCAAAACGTATTTTTCAATTAGTTATGCCTAAAGGATCACATGATTTAGGCTTTGCTATGACATCGAGTATTAGTAGCATGATGCTTGCAACATTATTACTTTTAGGAAATATTGAACCTAATGAAGCACAAAATGCCATTACAAAAATTACTAATATCTGCAAGCAAAAATTGTCAAGTTGGCAGATACTAACTAAACAATTGGCGAGTAAATCATATGAACGAGTCATTTATGTTGGCAGTGGCTGTTTTATGGGATTAGCACAAGAATCAGCATTAAAAATTTTAGAATTAACTGCAGGAAAAATAGCTAGTCGATTTGATTCAATATTAGGTCTTCGCCATGGCCCCAAATTTATGATTAATTCTAAAAGCCTAGTTGTCTGTTTTTTTTCTAATGATCTTTATGTACATAAATATGATAATGATTTATTTAATGAATTAAACAATGATCATATTGCCACTGACGTGCTGGCATTAAGTGGCCAAAACACAAAAAATGAACATGTTTTATCTATTGATTGTCACCTTCCTGATTGTTGGCTTATCTTCCCATATCTTGTTTTTGCTCAAATGCTTGCTTTTGAAAAATCACTAAGTTGCGAATTAACTCCTGACAATCCTTGTCCGACAGGTGAAGTTAATAGAGTAGTAAAAGGTGTCACTATTTACCCGTTGACATAAAGCTTAAACTTATAGCTATTTAAATTTGATAAAACAAACAAAAGGAGCAAATAAATATGGGCACTCCAAATATTCTTATGACTCGTATTGACAACCGTTTAGTCCATGGACAAGTTGGTGTAACTTGGGTTAATGCACTTGGGGCTAATTTACTACTAGTAGCCAATAATAGTGCAGCACAAGATCCTGTACAACAAAACTTAATGGATATGGTTATCTCTGAAGGTATTCAAACTCGTTACTTTACCTTACAAAAAACCATCGACATTATTGATAAGGCTGCTGAACGTCAAAAAATATTTATCGTATGTAAAACACCACAGGATGTATTGACCTTAGTAAAAGGTGGTGTACCAATTAAATTTGTTAATATAGGCAATATGCACTTTTCAGAAGGCAAAAAACAAATACACAAAACCGTATCAGTTGATGATGATGACATTATAGCATTTAAAGAACTTAATCAGTTAGGTGTAACCTGCGAAATTCGCCGGGTACCTGACGAAGCAGGTGAAAATATAGAAAATTTACTTAATTTATCTTAACAAGGAGAAACTATAATGTTAATGGATGCATTATTAATTGGGTTACTAGCAGGTATTGCTGGTGTAGACCTCTTTGATGGGCTGACTCACTTACACAGACCCGTTGTCATTGGACCTTTAGTTGGTTTAATTTTAGGTGATGTCACCACAGGTTTATATGTTGGCGGTTCGTTAGAATTGGTATGGATGGGAATGGTGCCATTAGCGGGAGCTCAACCTCCAAATGTTGTTATTGGTGGAGTAATTGGTACAACTTTTGCAATTTTAACTCATGCAGATCCTAAAGTTGCAATCGGTATTGCAGTACCATTTGCTATTGCTGTACAAGGCTGTATTACTATTTTGTTTACTATCTATTCTCCAATGATGCACAAGTGTGATTGCTATATTGATCAACTTAATTTTAAAGGCATTGAATGGGTTAACTATATCGGGATGATTGTTTTATTTTTCTTCTACTTTGTTGTTGCATTTTTACCTATCTATTTTGGTGCAGATGCAGCAACAACACTTGTTAAAAAATCACCGCAGTGGTTACTTGATGGTCTTAGCGTTGCAGGAGGCATGATGCCAGCTATTGGTTTTGCTATGCTAATGAAAATTATGATTAAAAAAAATTATATTGCTTATTTTATTTTAGGTTTTGTTGGCGCAACATTCCTTAAATTACCAATTTTAGCCATTGCATTAGGTGCATTAGCCATTGCGATGATTGATTTTTTTAATTATAGCCGTGATAACAGTAATAATGAACAACCTATAAAAGTAGCAGAGGTGGAAGATGGAATTTAACAATGATAATGAAAACAAAATGACAAAAAAAGCTGAAAAACGCATGGAACAAGCTCTAGCCACAAGTAAAGTATTAACTGATACTTATTGTGACCAAAGTCAGGATGTCACTTTGACCGTAGGTGATATTAACCGAATGGCATTTCGCTCTCTTGCACTGCAAGCTTCATTTAACTATGAACGTATGCAAGCTGGTGGTTGGCTATTCACGATTTTGCCAGCATTACGCAAAATTCATAAAAATAAAGAGGATTTAAAAAACTCAATGCATATGCATATGGAATTTATTAACGTCCATCCCTTTGATGCTACCTTTTTATCTGGTTTATCGCTTGCAATGGAAAAAGGAAAAGAGAATATTTCAACAATTCGAGCTGTTAAAGTTGCTTTAATGGGACCTTTAGGAGGTATTGGCGATGCACTATTTTGGTTAACGCTACTTCCCATTTGTGCAGGAATTGGCGCTTCATTAGCGCTAGAAGGTAGTTTTTTTGGTCCCATTATTTTTTTGTTAATGTTTAATTTAGTGCACTTTGGATTGCGTTTTGGGCTTGCCCATTACGGTTATCGAGCAGGAACAAGTGCTTTACCTTTGTTAAAAACACATACTAAGCGTATTTCACACGCTGCATCAATTGTCGGTATGACGGTAATTGGCGCTTTAGTTGCTTCATATGTACGCCTGTCAACACCATTAGAAATAAATGCTGGTCAGACACACATTGCACTTCAAACTGATGTACTTGATAAACTGATGCCTAATTTATTACCGTTAGGATTTACATTAATTATTTATGCCTTAATGAAGCGCAATTTTTCACCAGTTAAATTAATTGGTTTAACTGTTGTAATAGGCATTGTAGGTAAATTAGTTGGATTTTTATAAAGGTTAATTATGATAGGTATAATATTAACAGGTCATGGTAGTTTTGCTACTGGACTTTATCAAGCAGCAACACAAATCATCGGCGAACAAACCCAATTTTGTGCAGTTGATTTTCCTGATGGAATGAGTAGTGAGCGACTAGAACAACAATTAAGTTCATCATTAAAGCAGTGTGATAAAGGTGATGGGGTGATTTTTTTGACAGACATTATTGGTGGTTCACCATTTCGATTAGCTGCAACATTAAGTCTTCAACTTAATCGCATTGAAGTAATTAGTGGCATTAATATGCCACTTTTACTTGAAGTCCTACTGCAGCGTAATGAATCAGATATAGAAAACATTCGCTTAAAAATAATTGAAAATGCCAAACATAGTGTCAATAGTTTATGGCATGAACAACAAAAAAAATCAACAACTAATCAGGAGTGTTTAAATGGAATTTAAAAAAATCCACGCTAAACGGGTGTTAACACCTGTTGGCTGGTTAGATAATGCCATTATTAGTATTAATGGTGATCGAATTATCGATATTAATACAAGTGATAAACCATGTTCAAATGATATCAATGTATTACCTGCACTTATAGATACTCATATTCATGGTGCTATGGGTGCTGATACTATGGATGCTACTCATAAATCTTTAAACACAATCAGTTGTTTTTTAGCGCAGCATGGTGTAGGAGCTTTTCTAGCGACCACTGTCACAGAAAGTCATGAAAAAATTGAATCTGCATTACAACAAGTAAAAAACAGTATGAAACAAGGTTTAGCTGGTGCTACTCTATTAGGTTCATACTTAGAAGGACCTTTTTTTAATGCCATTCATAAAGGTGCTCACTCAAAAGAACTATTACATGCACCTGACTACCAACTAATAAAAAAATGGTTAACGTTGGCCGAAGGTACATTAAAATGTATCGCTTTAGCACCAGAATACCCTGAATCACTAACTATAATCAAATGGTTACGCACTAAAAACATCCGAGTTATGCTTGGGCATTCCAATGCTGATTACCAAACAACCAAAGACGCACTTTTAGCCGGAGCTAGTGGTATCGTGCATTGTTATAATGGTATGTCGGGATTACATCATCGTAATCCTGGCATAGTTGGTGCTGCACTAACTATAGATAATTGTCAAACAGAAATCATAGTGGATGGCCATCATGTACATCCAGCAGCAATTAAAATTGCTCATCAATGCTGTGGTAAAAATTTATTGTTAATCACAGACGCCATGCGAGCGACAGGAATGCAAAATGGCGATTACCAGTTAGGAAAGTTATTAGTGCATATGCAAGATAACATTGTTCGTACAGATGATGGAGGACTAGCAGGAAGCACTTTAACACTTGATCGTGCAGTCAATAATTTTGCTAAATTTGCTCATATTGATTTTGAACAAGCATGGTTACATGGTAGCTACTATCCTGCTAAAGCATTAGGTATCGATAACGAATTAGGTAGTATCGCACCAAATAAGCGCGCTAATTTAGTACTATTAAATAAACAAAATCATATTATTGCCACTATAGTTAATGGAAATGTGGTTTATCAATCAATGGAATTCAAAAAACAGTATCTGTCTAATGAATAATAACTTTATCAAACAGAATCAGATGATAATAATAAATTACCCTCAATAGACAGTCACTATACAAAAATGAAAATAAACATATTACAGAGAAATAAATTTATTTTTTAAGAAATATAAAGGAGAAATATATGAAAAAAACAGTACTAAAAGGGATGTTAGGCTTAGCGTGTATTCTATCATTTTCAACATATGCAGTCGATAATCACGATGATTACACGTTAGAACAAGTTGTTGTTTTTAGTCGTCACGGTTTAAGAGCCCCACTAGCTAGCCCAACAAGTACGCTTGGTAAAGTCACACCGAATCAATGGCCACAGTGGGATACGCCAGCTAGTTATTTAACAACACGAGGCGGCACACTAGAAAGCTATTTTGGTCACTATTTCAGTGAATGGCTAGCTGACAATAAATTATTAACTACCGATAACTGTCCAAGCGAAAAAGATGTCTACATTTATACCAATAGCCTACAAAGAACAATTGCAACAGGACAATATTTTACGGTTGGTGCATTTCCTGGTTGTTTAGTTCCTATAACTCATAAAGAAAAATTAGGCACCATGGACCCCATATTTTTCCCTGTTATTCGCAATGATAGTCCCGATTTTAAACAAGCAGCAATTACTTCAATCAACAAAACCGCAGACAAAGATGGCGTTATTGGATTAAATAAAAAGCTTAACCAGACATATAAAGATATGTCAAACGTAATAAATTATCCAAAATCAGTAAACTGTTTAACTGACAAAAAATGTGATTTTAGCGCTTCAGATACACAGGTAATTATTGAAAAAGGCAAAGAGCCCGGCATAACTGGACCATTACGTATAGGAACCTCAATTGCCGATGCATTTATTCTACAATATTATGAAGGTTCACCATTAAAAGATATTGCATGGGGTAACATAAAAGACGAACAACAATTTAAACAATTGGTTGAAATTAAGGAACGTTATAATACGGTATTATTTGGTTCACCAGTTGTTGCAAAACATGTTGCCGCAAATTTAGTTAACTATATTAATCAGACCTTTAATGATAAAGAAGAAACAACTAAATTTACTTTTTTAGTGGGTCACGACTCTAATGTAGCTTCATTATTTTCAGCGATGCAAATTCAATCTTATAACTTACCTAACCAATTTGAAACAACGCCGATCGGAGGTAAAGTTGTATTCCAAAAATGGCGTGATAACCGTAGTGGCGAGCATTTAATGAAAATTGAATATTTTTATCAATCAACTGAACAAATTCGCAATTTATCTCCATTAAATCGTCATAACCCACCGCAAAAAGTTACATTAACAATGACTAAATGCCCAACTAATGCGATGGGATTTTGTTCTTTTTCAACGTTTAAACAGGTAATGGGAGAAATCACTAAATAAAAAATAATTCTATTCATAGTAAGCCGTACTTAATCGTAATTTCAGTGCTTACTATGAATATTCCCCACATAAATAGTTTTTTATTAATTAAATCAAACTCAAAAAAATAATATTTATCGAAGCACTAAAATCACAATCGTTAACTTCTTATCTAATTACAAAATAAAAGTAAAACCAGATCCAGATCACAAAAAGAACTTTTTTAAATTGCAAAAAGAAATTAACATGGCAAAATGTTACCCGTAACAAGCAAGATAGACTTAAGGAACAACAATGACTAAAAAAAGTAAACAAGTTTTTGTATTAATGGGTGTGTCTGGTTGTGGTAAATCAGCAGTAGCCAAACAAGTCGCTTATAATTTAGATGCCGCTTTTTTAGATGGCGATTTTTTACATCCTAAGTCTAATATTCTAAAAATGCGCAGTGGCACGCCATTAAATGATGAAGATCGTATGCCTTGGCTCCATTTAATCAGTAATGCCGCTTTTGCCATGAGTAATGTCAATGACGTATCAATTATTATCTGCTCAGCATTAAAAAAATGCTATCGAGATATTATCCGTGGTGAAAATGAAAACGTTCATTTTATCTATCTAAAAGGCGATTACGATGTCATTGCTGAACGTTTAGCTAAGCGTCAAGGCCATTACCAAAAAACCGGCATGCTTCAATCGCAATTTGATACTCTTGAAGAACCAACTAGTGATGAAAAGGATGTCTACAAAATAAATATTGCACAGCCATTAATCAACGTTGTCAATGACACAGAACAAGTCATCCGTTCCATATGTCTCTGTAAATAATATCAATAGAACAAAGAATAACAAAATAAATGTCGAGGTTAATGTGAATCCTACTATTCAAGCTGTAACGAAACGTATTATCGAGCGTTCAAAAGCAACGCGTGAAGCTTATTTACAAAAAATAGAACGCGCAATGCTCAATAAAGTAACCCGAGCAAGCTTACCTTGCAGTAATTTAGCCCATGGTTTTGCGGCCTGTTGTATTGATGATAAAAATGACCTAAAAAATATTTTAAAAAGCAATATTGGTATCATCAATTCTTACAACGACATGCTTTCAGCTCACAAACCTTACGAATTTTACCCCGAACAAATCCGCAAAGTCCTGCACGAAGTCGGGGCTGTTGGGCAAATGGCGGGTGGAGTACCTGCAATGTGTGATGGCGTTACCCAAGGTGAGCCGGGAATGGAGCTATCATTAATGAGCCGAGACATCATTGCCATGTCTGTGGCTGTTGGTCTTTCGCATAACATGTTTGACGGCGCACTATACCTTGGCATTTGTGACAAAATCGTACCGGGTTTATTTGTAGGTGCATTAACATTTGGACACTTACCGGCTATTTTTATACCAGCAGGACCAATGCCATCAGGCTTATCAAATAAAGAAAAAGTACGTATTCGCCAACTTTATTCTGAAGGCAAGGCGTCTCGTGAAGATCTGCTAGAATCAGAATCTGCGTCATATCACACTAGCGGAACTTGTACTTTTTATGGCACCGCCAATAGTAATCAAATGGTCATTGAATTAATGGGATTACATTTACCTGGTGCAGCCTTTGTTCACCCAGAAACCGCATTGCGTTTTGAATTAACTAATGCGGCGGCCAAACAAATTACACGCCTAACAAAACAATCCGGTAATTACATGCCTGTGGGTAAAATGGTAGACGAAAAGGTCATCGTCAATGGCTTAGTTGCACTACTGGCAACAGGTGGATCAACCAATTTAACCATGCATATTGTAGCAATGGCAAAAGCCGCTGGAATTATTATTAATTGGGATGATATTTCAGATCTTTCAACCGTTGTACCACTACTTTGCCGAATCTATCCAAATGGTCCTGCTGATATAAACTATTTTCAAGCAGCAGGGGGAACATCTCTACTGGTTCGAGAATTACTTGCTGGTGGCTTATTACATGAAGATGTTGAAACCGTTGCAGGCCATGGTCTTAGCCGTTACACCAAAGAACCAATTTTAGAAAATGGCAAATTAGTTTACCGTGAAGGTCCAACCAAATCATTAGACGAAAACGTCATCGCCTCGATTAAAAAACCATTTAACTCACATGGTGGATTAAAAGTTATGTCAGGCAACCTAGGACGAGCAGTAATGAAAACATCGGCTATCGAACCTGAACATCAAATTATCGAAGCCCCTGCCGTTGTTTTTAATAGCCAATATGATTTAGATGCTGACTATAAAGCAGGAAAATTAGATAAAGATTGTGTTGTCGTTGTACGCTATCAAGGACCGAAAGCAATTGGCATGCCTGAATTGCACAAACTAATAACCCCACTAGGCGTACTACAAGATAAAGGCTATAAAGTCGCATTATTAACTGATGGTCGATTATCAGGCGCTTCAGGCAAAGTTCCTGCTGCTATTCATGTCACACCAGAAGCTTATGACGGAGGCTTATTAAGCAAAGTCCAAGAAGGCGACATGATTCGTGTTAACGGTCAAACTGGCGAAATAACATTACTTGTTGATGAAGCTGAACTAGCTAAACGTGAACCTGAAAAATTTAACTTAGCTGACTCACATCATGGCTATGGCCGTGAACTTTTCACGGTTATTCGTGAAAATTTAACCTCAGCCGAAGAAGGCGCAGTAAGCTTTTAAGACAAAAAATCTGCCGCACATTGCGGCAGAACCTTAAAAATAGACTCAGGCGCATATACTACAAACTACCTTCGACAATACAAGCGCCCCAAAATCAGTAACTTATTTTTTAATAAAATTATCCACCAACAAATTCACTACATCCCCCATTTTTCCATGCAATGATGCTTTTACACTGTAAAGTGCCATTCCCATAACTTGTGATGCCTGAATTGCTGGCGGCATAACAAGCTCATTAGAACTGGTTTTCACATCTAACAATGCAGGCCCAGGGTGTGATAAAAATGATTGCATAGCCGATTCAAGTAAATCAGAGCTATCAACCCTTATCGCAAATAACCCCATGGATTCGGCGACTTTTGCAAAATTAGGGTTTTGCAAATCGGTATAGTGATCAACCAAACCTTCCGACTTTTGCTCCAACTCAACAAAATTGAGAGAACTATTATTAAGTACGATAACTTTAATTGGCAAATTCTCTTGAATAGTGGTTAATAAATCACCCAACAACATACTAATACCACCATCACCCGATAACGTAATAACTTGCCGATTAGGAAATGCCTTTTGCACACCCAACGCTTGTGGCATTGCATTTGCCATTGTGCCATGTTTTAGACTAATAACTGTACGTCTTTTACCATTAGTATTAAAATGCCTACAAGCCCAAACCATCGCAGAACCAACATCGGCACAAAGCACAGCATCTTCTGTTGCATATTTATCAACAAGTTCAGTTAAATATTGCGGGTGAATCATTGATTGAGAAGGAATTGCTTTCTTATTCAACTTATTCATTGCTTTAGCATACAACTCACGACATTGATCTAAAAATGCAGTATCTTGCTTTTCATCAATTAAAGGAATTAAAGCCGCCAACGTTGGCTTACTGCTACCAACAACACCGACACCAACAGGATGGCGACGTCCAAGATGCGTAGCATCAATATCAACTTGAATAATAGTTGCTTTATCAGGATAAAACTGTGACCATGCAAAATCAGCACCTAACATAAACAACACATCGCACTCTTTAATGGCTGTTGTTCCTGACTCAACGCCAAACATACCTGTCATACCCACGTTATAAGGATTATTATATTCAATAAAATCTTTACCTCTTGAGGTATGCACAATAGGGGCTTTTAATTTTTTTGCAAAACTAACCAACTCATCATGAGCCTCACAAGCACCTTGTCCTGCAAAAATAGCAACTTTTTGGTTTTTGTTTAAAATTTCCGCGATTTGATTAAGTTCATCATTTGAAGGAAGAATGACTGGTTTAGGATGATAAATCTTATGTCCACTGTTATCTTCAACCTTAACTAAACTAACATTATAAGGAATCACTAAAACCGCTACACCTCGTTGATTAATTGCTGCCTGAATAGCTGCTGTCGTTATTTGTCTAGCTTGAGTAGGATCGTTAATCTCCTGACAAAACACAGAACAGTTTTTATAAATAGATTGAAAATCCACTTCTTGCGGAAAATCGGTACCTTGTTGTGAAGTGACTAATTGGCTAGCCAATAAAATAACCGGCACTTTATTACGGTGGGCTTCATAAATACCATTAATAAAATGCAAACTTCCTGGTCCACACGAACCAGCACAAGCCGTAATTTGATCAGTTAAATAAGCTTCCGCACCTGCAGCAAAAGCACCGACCTCTTCATGACGAACATGCACCCATTCGATATTACTTTTCTTAATGGAGGATGTAATATAGTTCAACGTATCACCGACAATGCCATAACAATGTTTAACACCTGCTTCAGACAAAACATCAACGATAATTTGTGCAACAGTTTTTTTTGATGACATACTTTCTCCTAAAAAATTACCAGTTAAATAATTTAGTCTGCTTAAATTACACCTACTTGTTTATAATTAAAATAGATTATAAAAAAAACAGCAAAAATATTAAAAAATGTAATAACAGAGCAAATTTTGTCACATAAACTTTTTTGAAAATATTCCCTACTGTAACAAATCAAGGTATTATGTTAAAAATCTAATCGGCATCATAGAGCTACTTTCTGTGGAACATTTGTCATCTGAACATGATTTAATATCATCAATTACTCAATTTTTACCAAATTACTTTATTGAATACTATCCACTTATTACCGTTTGCTTATTGTTATTAATCGCAATTTTACTGTTTTCGTTCAGTAAATTAAGAATGGATATTATCGCCTTACTCACAATCACAGCAATCACCATCACAGGCGTACTAACCCCCACCGAAGCATTATCCGGATTTAGTGACCCCAACATCATATTAATTGCCTTGCTATTTGTTATTGGTGAAAGTCTAGTTAGAACAGGCATATCATACAAAATGAGCGAATACATATTAAAAATAGCTGGCAAAAACGACATACGCATCATCACCTGCATCATGCTCGGAGCTGCTTTACTGGGCTCAATAATGAGCTCAACTGGTGTCGTAGCTATCTTTATTCCAGTTGCCATTAGCATCGCAAATCACACGGGTATTCATGTCAAAAAACTCATGATGCCACTTTGTATTGCAGCCCTAATTAGCGGCATGATGACATTAGTCGCCACAGCCCCTAATCTTGTGGTTAATAGCGAATTAAATCGCTCATCATTAACTGAATTTAGCTTCTTTTCGATCACACCAATTGGCATTGGGGTCTTAGTTGTCGGCGTTATTTATTGCTTATTAACACGCAATTGGCTACTTACTGCGGAACAAATCACGCCAAACAACACACAACCACAAAGACGCAAAATTACCGATCTTATCCGCGATTACAAACTAATTGGTCGTGCCCACCGTGCTCAAATATTAACTGGCTCACCGTTTATTGGACGCACTATCGATGCTTTGCACTTACGTAGTGAACACGGTGTCAATGTTATTGGTATTGAACGCTGGCGTAAATTCCACAAAGTATTAATTCCCGTTAATGGATCAACCGAATTTCGTGAAAATGACATATTACTATTGGACATGTCGCATTCTGAAGCCGATTACCGCACTTTCTTAACCACCAACAACCTAGAACCCAAAATATTGCGTGGTGAATATTTTTCAGAACAAGTAAAACAAGTCGGCATGGCCGAAGTAGCCCTACTTCCTGAATCAACACTCTGTGGCAAAACCCTCAACGAAATTGATTTTAGAGGCAAATACTTTCTAACCGTTATCGGAATTTGGCGTAACCACGCACCTGTTGAAACCAACAACTTATTCCAAGAACGCTTAGAAATGAGCGACACATTATTAGTCTGCGGTGACTGGGGATCGATTCAAAAATTACAAACACGCACCAACGATTTTGTCGTATTAGACTACCCAGCAGATATCGACGACATAGCCCCCGCAAGCACCCAAGCACCAGCGGCATTAATCAACTTAGCAATCATGATAACTTTAATGGTAACAGGCATTGTGCCAAACGTTGTTGCGGCCTTAATTGCTTGTTTACTGATGGGAGCAACACGTTGCATTGATATGACCAATGCCTATAAATCAATACACTGGCCAACCTTAATATTAATTATTGGCATGATGCCATTTGCATTAGCGCTCAACAAAACGGGGGGGATTTCGCTCATATCAGCTTGGCTTGAAGTCCATTTACGCGCTTTTGGTCCATACATGGTGCTAACATTTATTTTCTTGCTCTGCTCAACTATCGGATTATTTATATCCAACACCGCAACCGCAATATTAATTGCGCCTATCGCCATTGATTTAGCATTAAAATTTGGTTATTCACCCCATCCTTTTGCCATGACAGTAGCGATTGCCACATCGGCATCATTTATCACGCCTGTATCATCGCCAATTAAAACTATGGTTGTAGCACCAGGTGGATATAGCTTTGGGGATTTTGTCAAAGTTGGCGTACCGTTAACGTTTTTAGTAATGGCGGTGGATATTGCTTTAGTGCCGGTGTTTTTCCCGTTTTAAAGCCTAACGATGGTAATGATTAAAAATAATACTAATAGACAAACATATTTTATTAAATTGAGAAATAGGAAGATTAAAGAATGATGAATTTTCTACAAAATATTATGGGACTTGCAGTTTTTGCTGCATTCATTATCGGATTGATGACTTTCGTAGGCTTATTTCTTCAAATTCAATGTATCGTAATTATAAAGCAAGTAAAATTAGATAAAATAAGTGATGAAATATTAATACAACGCTACAATATGTCAAAAAGATACAAAGACAATGTTTTTTTGACATTTTTGTGCTACGGTATTCTTTATATGTATGGTATGAAATTGAAACAAAAAGTTTTTGAAGCTTATAAAGAATGTATGATTAGGCGTAATCTACCTTTATAAGGTTCACGTACCAATTTAAGCTATAATGATGGCAATATCGCTATTGTGATTGATTTATAAACTATAGTTTGTTTCAGAAAACAAAACATCCCGACGCCAAACGTCCTGTTTGGCGTGCTAACCTCGCTCTGTTGTCGGCACATTCTGACACCGTAACAAGACAGACAGCATAACCTTGAGTGTTTTTTAGAGGTTGTTTTTGTTTGATAAAAACGCCTTATAAAAACTTTAATAAAATCAGTACCTTTCCTGACTGATTTTTTGCCGTTAAATGCTGTTATCCTGAGTGTACTTTTATTGGTTTTGTGGTTTATTAGTTGTTGGTATTTAACGCTAGTTATGCAAGTGGTTGATTTTGTTTGAAAAGAGTTAAATAAAAACTTCAATAAAATCAATAC
>NZ_WTFA01000062.1:0-301 GCF_009795755.1 Gilliamella sp. Pra-s60
CAAGAAAACGGCATAAGTTTAAAAGCCCTGCCTCCTTTTATTCGAAGGAGCTAAGAAAAATTGCACTTCATGGTGTAATCTAGGACTTCAAAAAAAAACTTTAATAAAATCAACATATTTCCTGACTGATTTTTTAGTGGGAAATTAGTTTTTTTTGTTTTGGTGAATAGAATAAATTGGGTGTGGTGGTTTCGGACGTTTTGACCTTTGGTGATAAAAATAGCTATCGTGCCCACGTCCGAGTCAGGGAATTAAAGCGAATTCCCTGACAACCCACGCTTTGGCTGCAGAATGTGGCCTT
>NZ_WTFA01000063.1:0-297 GCF_009795755.1 Gilliamella sp. Pra-s60
GCAAAAACGAGAACTCGTTTCTTTCAGCTTGTTCCTAATTGTTAAAGAGCTTTATCTTTCTATTTACTCATCATCAACTAATAAGCAAATACAAACATAATCAGTCAGAAATAATTTCATCACATTTTATGGCGTCCCCTAGGGGATTCGAACCCCTGTTACCGCCGTGAAAGGGCGATGTCCTAGGCCTCTAGACGAAGGGGACTTAATTATTTCTTCTAAACAAACAATCTGTGTGAACACTTACGAGCACTTCGTAAGGAGGTGATCCAACCGCAGGTTCCCCTACGGTTACCT
>NZ_WTFA01000064.1:0-279 GCF_009795755.1 Gilliamella sp. Pra-s60
GTATATGACAATAACAACAATGGCGCAAGAACCAATGCGGATTTAGATAATAATGGCGGTTTGGATAACCACTTGGATATCGGCGGTAATTTTGCCGAAAATATGGCCGATGATGTGACCGAGGATGCTGTTGAAGAACCTGCCGAAGACATCGCCAATAAAGACCGCGATGACGGCGTCGATTTCGCTACGCAAAATGACTTCGGTGATGAAAATAACTGTGGCGCTCTATTTTGACCACTGTGCGAATCAATAAAATTTAGGGCATAGGTTTGGCAG
>NZ_WTFA01000065.1:0-275 GCF_009795755.1 Gilliamella sp. Pra-s60
TTGTCAGGTATTTAGCAAGAATATTCAAACAATTACATTACCACCCAAAGCGCAGCAGCCAGTGGCTGCGTTACTATCAAATTCATCAACACGCTGTATTGGCACCTATTTAATCGACTTACCGATTGAATTTAAAGTCAATGAAGAGGGATATTTTGATTATCAAAGTAATCCTCTTATAACCATTGCGACAAAGCAACAATATTTACCTCCTTTTAAACAGATGATAGCTCGGCGTGAGCAAGAGTTGAAAAATACTAAACCGGTAGATCCCC
>NZ_WTFA01000066.1:0-273 GCF_009795755.1 Gilliamella sp. Pra-s60
AGAAAACGGCATAAGTTTAAAAGCCCTGCCTCCTTTTATTCGAAGGAGCTAAGAAAAATTGCACTTCATGGTGTAATCTAGGAAATAGTGAATAAAAACTTTAATAAAATCAATACCTTTCCTGACTGATTTTTTAGTGGAAAATCAAACCTTTTTTGTTTTTGTGAATAGAGTGGATTGAGTGCAGAGGTTTCGGACGTTTTGACTTTTGGTGAACAAAATAGCTATCGTGCCCACGTCCGAGTCAGGGAATTAAAGCGAATTCCCTGACAA